>NZ_JBHWIJ010000387.1:0-6906 GCF_042732255.1 Kitasatospora sp. NPDC059803
ACGGCCGCATCGTCGACGAACTCCACCACCCCACCGCCGACACCGTCCTGGACCGCATGCGCCGCTTCGACGCCAAGGGCCGCACCAGCTAGAGCATCCCGCCAGCCAGGGCCAGCCAGCCCAGCCGCCGCCCCTACGCGAAACCCAGGACACCCCATGTACCGCACCGCACTGCGCAACGTGCTGGCCCACAAGGGCCGACTCCTCATGACGGCGCTGGCCGTCATGCTCGGCACCGCCTTCGTCGCCGGCACCATGGTCTTCTCCGACACCTTCGGCAAGGCCATGCGGGACAACAACTCCAAGAGCTACTCGGACGTCTCGGTCCAGGTCGTGGACTACTCGGCCGGCTCCCGCGCCAGCGCCAAGCAGAAGAGCGAGAGCGGCAACGCCTCGCTCACCGACGCCACCGTCCAGCAGCTGGCCGCCCTGCCGGGCACCGCCAACGCCCGCGGCGTGGTCAGCGGCTTCACCGGGGTCGCCGACCGGAGCGGCAACCTGATCGGCCAGTTCTGGGCCGCCAAGGGCGCCAACTTCGCCCCGGCCGCGGACGGCAAGGACCCGCGCTACCCGATGGCCGAGGGTCAGGGCCCGAAGAACGGCAAGGAGATCGCCCTCGACCGCAAGACCGCCGACAAGGCCGGCTACAAGATCGGCGACACCGTCCGGATCGCCATCAACGGCCCGGTGGTCGAGGCGAAGCTCACCGGCGTCTTCACCACCGACGACCCGGTGGTGAACAGCGGCGGCACCCTCACCCTGTTCGACCGCGCCACCGCCCAGCAGCTGCTGCTGGAGCCCGGCCACTTCAGCAGCATCGTGCTCACCGCCAAGCCCGGCACCAGCGAGGACGCGCTGCTCGCCCAGGTCCAGCCCAAGGTGCCGTCCGGCCAGCACTTCGACGTCGAGACGGGCGCCAAGCTCAAGGCCGACGAGCAGGCGATGATCACCAAGACCACCGACAGCATGCGCACCATGCTGCTGGTCTTCGCCGGGATATCGCTCTTCGTCGGCATCTTCATCATCGCCAACACCTTCACCATGCTGGTCGCCCAGCGCACCAAGGAACTCGCGCTGCTGCGGGCGATCGGCGCCAGCCGCAAGCAGGTCACCCGCTCGGTGCTGGTCGAGGCCCTGGCGATCGGCACCGTCGCGGCGCTGGCCGGGCTGCTCGCCGGCATCGGGATCGGCGCCGGCATGCAGGCCCTGATGAGCCAGCTGAACGAGAACATGCCGCACGGCACGCTGGTCATCAAGCCGCTCACCATCGCGGTGACCCTGGCCGTCGGCGTCCTGGTGACGGTACTGTCCGCCCTGCTGCCGGCCGTGCGCGCCTCCCGGATCGCCCCGGTGGCGGCGATGAGCAGCGGCGACCAGCCGACCAGCCAGAAGAGCCTGCTGGTCCGCAACGCGATCGGCTCGGCGCTCACCGCCGGCGGCCTCGCGCTGATCGGCTTCGGCGCCTCCACCGGCAACGACAGCGGCCGCCTGCCGGTCGGCCTCGGCGCCCTGCTCGCCCTGATCGGCGTGTTCGTCCTGCTGCCGCTGCTCTCCCGCCCGGTGGTCGCACTGATCGGCCCGCTGCTGCGCGGGCTCGGCGGCACCCCGGGCAAGCTCGCCCAGCAGAACGCGGTCCGCAACCCGCGCCGCACCGCGTCCACCGCCGCCGCGCTCACCATCGGCCTGACCCTGGTCAGCGGCCTCACCGTGATCGGTGCCTCGGTCGGCGGCGCGATCGACAAGGCCGTCACCAGCTCGATGAAGTCCGACTACATGGTCTCGGGCGCCAACCACATGAGCCTGTCCGAGCAGGTGCCCGGTGAGATCGCCAAGGCCCCCGGGGTGGCCGCCTCCTCCGCGGTGACGACCGCCAGGTGGGAGCTCGACGGCACCGGCGTGGCGATCACCGGCATGGACGCCGGCTCCTTCGACCAGCTCGCCGAGGTCAAGCTGACCAGCGGCGCCACCGCCGCCCTCGGCCAGGGCAAGGTCCTGGTGGACCAGGAGCTCGCCACGAAGCTCCACGTCACCGCCGGCTCGACGATGGCGGTCTCCTACCCGGACCAGTCCACCGGTCAGCTCACCGTCGGCGGCGTGTACGAGAAGGGCGGCATGCTCGGCTCGGTCCTGCTGGCCAACAGCGAGGTCGCCAAGCACGAGGCGAAGCCCTACATCACCGACGTCCTGGTCAAGGGCAAGGACGGCGCCACCTCCGCGCTCAAGCAGTCCCTCAAGGACGCCACCGGCGCCAACCCGGTGATCGACGTCAAGTCCAAGCAGGACGTCCGCGACGACTTCAGCCAGACCATCACCTTCGCGCTGAACCTGATGTACGGCCTGCTGGCGATGTCCGTGCTGGTCGCGATCCTGGGCGTGATCAACACGCTGGCGATGTCGGTCTTCGAGCGCAAGCGCGAGATCGGGATGCTGCGGGCGATCGGCCTGGACCGCCGGGGCATCAAGCGGATGGTCCGCCTGGAGTCCGTGGTGATCTCGCTGTTCGGCGCCGGCATCGGCCTGCTGCTCGGCTGCTTCATCGCCTGGGCGATCAACGGCACCCTGAAGTCCAGCCTGAGCGGCCTGACCACCGTCCTGCCGTTCGGCCAGCTGGCGCTGTTCCTGGCCCTGGCCGGGGTGGTCGGCCTGGTCGCCGCGATCTGGCCCGCCCGCCGGGCGTCCAAGCTGGACATCCTGGAGAGCATCAAGACCGACTGACCGCCCCTCACGGGCCCGCCCAGCGGGCGGACGACGAGAAAGGGCCCCTGCCGGAGGGTTTCGGCAGGGGCCCTTCTACTTCTGTACTCCGCCCGGTCGCACGGCCGGCTGAGCACCACGGAGGTCGTGGTCCGGCGACACTGCCGGGCGGAGGGCCTCCGACTCATACCCCGGTGCTCCCACACCGGGGTCGCAGTCGCTTACTTGCTGGCGAGTTCCTTCTCGGCGGCCGGCTTGGCGGCCTCCACGGGCTTCGTGGGCGCCGTGACCTCCTGGATCGGCAGGCGCGGCTGCTCCATCTGGGAGAGGCCGACCATCTCGCGCTTCAGGAACATGGCCAGCGTCCAGTCGGTGAAGACCCGGACCTTGCGGTTCATGGTCGGGACCATGGCGCCGTGGTACGCGCGGTGGAACCACCAGGCCAGACGGCCCTTCAGCTTGACCTTGCCGAAGAGGATCGCGACGCCCTTGTGCAGGCCCAGGCCGGCGACCGCACCGAGGTTCTTGTGCTCGTAGTTCTTCTGCGGGAAGCCCCGCATGCCCGAGATGACGTTGTCACCGAGGACGGCGGCCTGGCGCACGGCGTGCTGCGCGTTCGGCGGGCACCAGGCGCCCTCGCCGGAGGCGAGGTCCGGGACCTGGGCGTTGTCGCCGGCGGACCAGACGTAGTCGAAGCCCTGGACCTGGAGGGTCGGCGCGGTGTCGACGTGGCCGCGCGGGCCCAGCGGCAGGCCGAAGTTGGCCAGCACCGGGTTCGGCTTCACGCCGGCCGTCCACACGATGGTGGAGGCGTCCATCTCCAGGCCGTTCTTCAGCACCACGTGCTGGTCGACGCAGGAGTCCATCGAGGTCTCGATGTAGACCTCGATCTTCCGCTCCTCGAGCTTCTCCTTGGTCCACAGACCGAGGTCCGGGCCCATCTCCGGGAGGATGCGGTTGGCCGCCTCCACCAGGACGAAGCGCATGTCGTCACGGCTGACGGTCTTGTAGATCTTGGCGGCGTCGCGCGCCATGTCCTCGACCTCGGCGATCGTCTCGACACCGGCGAAGCCGCCGCCGATGACGACGAAGGTCAGGGCCTTGCGGCGGACCTCCTCGTCGGCGGTGGACTCGGCCTTGTCGAGCTGGGCCATGACGTGGTTGCGGAGGCTGATGGCCTCCTCCACCGTCTTCATGCCGATGCCGTGCTCCGCCAGACCCGGGATCGGGAAGGTGCGGGAGACCGAGCCGGTCGCGACGACCAGGTACTCGAAGGGCAGCTCGTAGCTGTCGCCGGCCGCGGGCTGGATGGTGGCGACCTTGCGGGCGTGGTCCACACCGGTGACCGCACCGGTGAGCACCTCCGCCTTCTTGAGGGCGCTGCGCAGCGGCGCGACGAGGTTGCGGGGCGCGACGTTGCCGCCGGCCGCCTCGGGGAGGAAGGGCAGGTACGTCATGTACGACCGCGGGTCCACGACCGTGACGGTCGCTTCGCCGTAACGCATCTTCTTGAGGATGCGCATCGCGGCATACAGGCCGACGTAACCACCGCCGACAATGAGGATGCGAGGACGCTCCGTGGTGCTCATATCCGAAAGTATCCAGCACCGTCCGGAGCAGCCTTCGTGAGCCCGGTCACAAGCTTCTGGACACCCCGTGCTACACTGCGCGGCCGCAAATCCGGGCCCAGCGCGTCGGCTCACGGCCTTGGGTGCCCCCTCGTGGGCGCACGCCGGAATACCACCCTGCTGAGCAGCAACGATCCGTACGGCGCCCGGGTTCCCGCTCGTGATTTCGATTTTCAAACCTCAACCGAGGCTTGACCTGCGATCCAGGGGTCGTCACGGCGAGCAGACCTTCGGTCCCACATTTCGGACGTAGCGGGCGAGCGGGTGCGACGAATGACTGGATCGCCATGTGAAGAAATTCACGAACTTTCCCGCACCGGTCCGGGCGCGCCCCGGCCCCGGACCCCCGAAAGGGGTGCCGGGGCCGGTCGGGTAAG
Organism: Kitasatospora sp. NPDC059803; assembly: GCF_042732255.1. Taxonomy (NCBI): domain Bacteria; kingdom Bacillati; phylum Actinomycetota; class Actinomycetes; order Kitasatosporales; family Streptomycetaceae; genus Kitasatospora; species Kitasatospora sp. NPDC059803. Next base: position 4,700 of record NZ_JBHWIJ010000387.1, read on the forward strand.
GCCCGCAGGAGGTCAGGAGGCCATACTCCAGGCGATGCCGTCCAGGATGTCGTGCTCGCTCACGACCACCTCGGCCGCGCCCGTCCGCTCCATGATCTCCAGCAGCTCCAGCGCGCCGGCCGCGATCACGTCCACCCGGCCCGGGTGCATCGACGGGATGGCCGCGCGCTCGGCGTGGGTGGCACCCAGCAGCTCACGGGCGATCCCGGCGACCCGCTCCCGGCCGATCCGCGAGTGGTGGATCGCCGCCGAGTCGTAGGCCGGCAGGTCCTGGGCGATCGCGGACACCGTGGTGACCGTCCCGGCCAGGCCCACCAGGGTGGCCGCGCCGCGCAGCGGGACGACCTCCTCGGCCTTGTCCAGCTCGGCCCGCACGTGCGCCCGGGCCGTCTCGATCTGCTCCGGCGAGGGCAGCTCGGCGCCGCCGAAGTGCCGCTCGGTGAGCCGGACGCAGCCGATGTCCACCGAGCGCGCCGCCTGCACGTCCGCACCGCCCAGCACGAACTCGGTCGAGCCGCCGCCGAGGTCGAACACCAGGTACGGCGCCGGGAACTGGCCGCCGGTCAGCTCCTTGGTGGCGCCCACGAAGGACAGGTGCGCCTCCTCCTCGCCGCTCACCACCTCGGGCTCGACGCCCAGGATCGCGCGCACGCCCTCGACGTACTCGTCGCTGTTCTCGGCGTCCCGCGAGGCGCTGGTGGCGACGAAGCGGGTGCGCTCCGGGCCGACCCCGAACCCGGCGATGACCTCCCGGTACTCACGGCAGGCCGCGAAGGTGCGGGCCAGCGCGTCCGGGTGCAGCCGGCCGGTCTGGTCCACGCCCTGGCCCAGCCGGTTGATGATCATGCGGCGGTCGAGGTCGGTGATCTCCCCGGTGGCCGGGTCCAGGTCGGCGACCAGCAGCCGGATCGAGTTGGTGCCGCAGTCGATCGCGGCCACCCGGGTCATGCTCACGCGGACTCCCCGGGGTCGGACTCCTCGGCGGCCCGCTTCTTCGCGGCGCGCTCGGCGGCCTTCTGCTGCTTGGCCTCGATCACGGCCTGGTGGTCCTGCTCCTTGGCCCGGTTGCGGGCGACCCGCCCACCGGCGGCCTCGACCTCGGCCGGGGAGACGCAGGGGCCCTTGGCCCACCAGTCCTCCAGCAGGCCGATCGCCTCGTCTCCGAGCGGGTTGACGCCCTCGCCGGCCGCCAGCGAGTGGCCGACCAGCACGTGCAGGCACTTCACCCGGTCCGGCATGCCACCGGCGCTCGGGAAGCCCTCCAGCACCTCGATGGCGTCGCGCCGGGCGATGTAGTCCTCGTGCGCCTTCTGGTAGGCGGCGGCCAGCTCCGGGTCCTCGGCGAGCCGGGCGGTCTGCTCCTTCATCACGCCGTCCGCCTCCAGGGTGCCGATCAGCGAGGCGGCCTTGGGGCAGGTCAGGTAGTACAGCGTCGGGAACGGCGTGCCGTCCGGCAGTCGGGGGGCCGTCTCCACGACGTCCGGGTTGCCGCAGGGGCAGCGGTGCGCCACGCCGCGCAGGCCGCGCGGCACCCGACCGAGCTGGGCGGCGATGGCGGCGACGTCGGCGTCGGAGACGGCGGGGTGGTTCTCAGTGGTCATGGGGGGAGGTGTCTCCAGCGGGGGACGGTGGGAGCGGACGGGGGGAGGCGGGGGCCGGGGCGGCGTCGTCGGTGGTGTCGGCGGCGTCGACCGAGTCCCAGATGCTGGCGTACCAGGGCTTGGCGGCCCGCGCCGAGCCGCCGGACGCGCCGTCGGAGGCGGCCGAGCCGGCGGCGGCAGCGGAACCGGTGGCGGACGCCGAGGGCCGGGCGGCGGCCGGACCGGCCGGATCCACCGCGATGTACGGGGTCTCCCCCGGCATCGCGTAGTGCAGCCGGGCGCGGGCCTGCGCCTTGACGTACTCGGGGTCCTGCCAGCGGGCCTTCTCCCGGCGCAGCTGCTCGACCTGCTGGCGGGAGCGGTCGGCCTTCGCCTGCTGGGCGGAGATCTCGGCGCGCTGGGAGATGAACTGCCGCGTCGGGTAGGCGAGGATCGCCACCAGCGAGCAGAGCACCAGGACGAGGACGGTCGCCCGGCTCGTGAAGCGAGGCCGGGCCGCCAAGCCCGGGATCCTCCAGCCTGCCATCTCCCGTTCCCCTCCTGGTCGCGACGGTGCCCCGCCCGCCAACCCCCCAGGGGTCCCCGGGGCGCGGGTAACACACAGCA
>NZ_JBHWIJ010000388.1:0-6881 GCF_042732255.1 Kitasatospora sp. NPDC059803
GACGCGCCGCGGGCCGCGGTCATACCCGGCCGGGCCCGGTCAGGCCTGGTCGGTCGTCGAGAGCGCCACCACCTTCGTCACCGAGCCGTCGTCCCCGACGACGTCGCGCAGGTGCCGGAAGCCCAGCCGTCGGGACATCGCCAGGCTCGGGGCGTTCTCCGCGCCCACCATGCCGTAGACCTCCTTGAGGCCCAACTCGTCGGCGGCGTACCGGATCAGGCCGCGGACCACCTCGGTGCCCAGGCCCCGGCCCCAGAACTCCGGGGCGAGGGCGGTGACCAGCTCGTGGCCGTCGACGTTCCCGGTCTTCTTCACCTCGGCGTGGCCCGCGTACCTCCCGTCCAGCCACAGGCCCCACACGTCGAAGAGCTGCTGCGGGTACACGTCGGTCAGGATCGCGCGGAACAGCGCGCGGATCTGCGGCTCGGGCACCAGGTCCTGGCCCATCCAGCTGCACACGTCAGCGTTGCGGAGGAGGGAGACGAAGGCGTCCTCGTCCTCGGCCCGGTAGGGGATGAACTCCAGGTGTTCGGTGCGCAGCGAAGGGGTCACGGTCAGCTCCTCGGGGTTGTCGTGGGACGGAAGTACTGCGGCCGGTCAGGATCCGGCGTTCTCCATGCGCTCGCGCAGGCTCCGCGGCCGCATGTCGGTCCACACCTCGTCGACGTAGGCGGTGCACTCCGCCTCGGTGCCCTCCTGGCCGACGGGCTGCCAGCCGGCGGGCACGTCGAGGTCGACCGGCCAGAGGGAGTACTGCTCCTCGTCGTTGCGCAGCACCTGGTAGCGGGTGTTCTCGTCCATGTCGTGCTCCTTCGTCGTTGTCGGGTTTCCAGCGGTGGTCATGCAGCGGTGGTCTTGCGGCGGTGGTCTTTTCAGCGGCGGGTGGGCGGCCGTCACCGTCCTCCCCGGGCGTGCCGGGCGATGTGCCGCAGCGCCACGGCGAACTCCTCGGCCACCCGGCGCACGGTCGCCGTGTCGTGGAGGGCGGGGCGGTGGTGCCAGGTGAAGGCGAGGCGCCCGTGCTGCGCCGCGCCCACCACCTCCACCGGGTGCGAGCCGCCGTCGCGGGGGTCGTGGTCCTGCCCGAAGGAGCCGTGCTCGGCGCGGACCAGGCCGTCGCCGGCGGCCTCGGGCCGCGCGTCCCACTGGCCGAGGTAGTTGAAGACCACCTGGCCGTGCGCGCCGGCGGCGAGGCGCTCGCGGACCTCGGGCGGGCCGAAGGTGCGCAGGGCGCCGAAGCCCAGCCCGTTGCCCGGCACGGCGCGCAGCTGGCGGCGGATCGACTTCACCAGGGCGCGCCAGTCGCGGTCCGGGCCGAGGTCCTCGGGGTCGGGGACGTGGAAGGTGACCGGGTGCATGGTGGTGAACCAGCCGACCGTACGGGACAGGTCCACGCCCTCCACGACGTCCTCCCGGCCGTGCCCCTCCAGGTCCAGCCGGATCCGCTCGTGGCCGGTCCAGCGGGCCAGTGCCAGGGCGAGGGCGGTCAGCAGCACGTCGTTGACGCGGGTGCGGTAGGCCGCCGGGGCTGCGCGCAGCAGTGCCTCGGTGTCCTCCTCGTCCAGTTCGACGGTGACCGTCGCGGTCTCGGCGGCACCGGGGTCAGCGGCACCGGGCTCGGCGGCACCGGGCTCGGCGGGTCGGCCGGGCAGGGCCTCGGCGGCGCTCACCGCCTCGTCCCAGTAGGGCAGTTCGTGGTCCAGGCCGCCGTCGGCGACATGGGCCGCGAGCCGGAGCGCCCAGTCCCGGTAGGAGGTGCCGCGCTCCCCCAGCGTGATCTGCGTGCCCAGGGCGGCCTGCCGGTAGGCGCTCTCCAGGTCGTCGCGCAGCAGGCGCCAGGAGACGGCGTCGACGACCAGGTGGTGGGCGACCAGCAGCAGGAGCGCCGGGCGGTCCGGGGCGCCGGTGAACAGGGCCGCCCGCAGCAGCGGGCCCCGGCCCAGGTCGAAGCCGCCGTGCAGTTCGTCGGCCGCCTTGGCCATCGCCGCGTCGGCGGCCTCGGCGCTCTGCCCGGCCAGGTCGTACCGGACGAGGACGTCCTCGGCGGGAGCGGGCGGCGGGTTGAACTGGTGCCAGCCCGTCTCGTCGTGGGTGAAGCGCAGGCGCAGGGCGTCGTGGTGTTCGAGCAGGGCGTCCAGCGCGGCCCGCAGTGCCCGCGGATCGGGGTCGGCGCCGAGTTCGAGCAGGGTCGACTGGTTGAAGTGGTGGTGGGCGGCGCGCGGGGTGGTCAGGAACCACTCCTGGATGGGGGTGAGCGGCACGTCCCCGGTGACCGGGCCGTCGTCCTCGCGGTCGGGGGCGGTGCGCACCACGGTGGCCAGTTCGGCCACCGTCTGGTGGGTGAACAGCTCCCGGGTGGCGAGGTACAGGCCGTCCCGGCGCAGCCTGGACACCACCTGCATGCTGAGGATGGAGTCGCCGCCGAGCAGGAAGAAGTTGTCGTCGGCGCCGACCTCCTCGATGCCCAGGACGTCGGCCCAGATCCGGGCGATCCGGCGTTCGGTGTCGGTGCCCGGCTCCCGGCGCGGACCGGCCGCGGCCTGCGCGGGCCCGGGTTCGGGCAGGGCCCGGCGGTCGAGCTTGCCGTTCGGGGTGAGCGGCAGCCGTTCCAGCGGGACGAACACCGACGGGACGAGGTGCGGCGGCAGCAACCCGGCCAGGTGGGCGCGCAGTTCGGCGGCGGGCAGCCTCGCAGCGGCCTCGCCGTCGCCGTCGCCGGCCCCCTCCGGTGCGGCACCGACCGGTACGGCACCGACCGCCGGGACGACGTAGGCGACCAGCCGGCCGGCTCCGGAGCCCGTACCGCTCCCGGGGGCGTCGGCGCGCACGGTGACGACGGCGTCGCGCACCAGGGGGCTGCGGCGCAGCGCGCTCTCGATCTCGCCCGGTTCGATCCGGAAGCCGCGCAGCTTGATCTGGGCGTCGACGCGGCCGGCGAAGCGCAGTTCGCCGTCGGCGTCCCGGTGGGCGAGGTCGCCGGTGCGGTACATCCGCTCGCCCGGCGCGCCGAAGGGGTCCGCGAGGAACCGCCCGGCCGTCAGCCCCGGGCGGCCGAGGTAGCCGCGGGCGAGGCCGGGGCCGGCCAGCCAGAGCTCTCCGGTCACGCCGGGCGGCACCGGCCGCAGGGCGGCGTCCAGGACGTAGCTGCGGGCGGCGCCGCCGGGGCGGCCGATCGCGGGTGCGCCGGTGCCCGGCGACAGCGGGCCCGTCCAGGTGGCGACCACGGTGGCCTCGGTGGGGCCGTAGGCGTTGATCATCCGGCGGCCGGGGGCCCAGGTGTCGACCAGGTCGGCCGGGCAGGCCTCCGCCCCGACGACCAGGGTGCGCAGAGCGGGCAGGGTCGCGGCCGTCTCCGGGTCCACGGTGGCCAGGGCCGCCGGGGGGATCAGGGCGTGGGTGATGCGCCGTTCGGCCAGGACCTCGGCCAAGCGCTCGCCGACGAGCGGCCCTTCCTCCCCCGTGACCAGGGTGGCCCCGCTGAGCAGGGAGACGCACAGCTCCAGGACGGAGGCGTCGAAGCTGGGCGAGGCGAACTGGAGCACCCTGGCCCCGGGGCCGGCGGCGTACTGCTCGGCGGCGGCCGCCGCGAAGGCGGCGAGTCCGGCGTGGGTCACCAGGACGCCCTTGGGCGTGCCGGTCGATCCGGAGGTGTAGATGACGTAGGCCGGGTGTCCGGGGGTGAGCACGGCGGCGCGGTCGGCGTCGGTCGGCGCGGTGGCGCGGTCGGCACCGGTGTCGCGGTCGGCGCCGGTGGGCGGGGTCTGCGGCCCGTCGGCGGACCACACCTCGGCCGGGTCGTCGAGCACCAGGTGGGCGCCCGCGTCGCGCACCATGAACTCCCGCCTGGGCGCCGGGTAGTCCGGGTCCACCGGAAGGAAGGCGCCGCCGGCCTTGGCCACGGCGAGCTGGGCCACCACCGCCGCCGCCGAGCGGGGCAGGGCGAGGGCGACCAGCCGCTCCGGCCCCACGCCGCGCCGGATGAGCCGGTGGGCCAGCCGGTTGGCCGCCCGCTCCACCTCGGCGTAGCTCAGCTCGCGGCCGCCGTCGAGCAGCGCCACCGCGTCGGGGTTGCGGGCGGCCTGGCGCTCGAAGAGTTCGGCCAGGGTCGCCTCGGGGACGGGCCGGAAGGTGCCGCGCGCCCGGTCGAGTTCGGCGGCCAGCTGGTCGCCGCCGGCCAGCGGCAGCGCGCCGATGGCGCGATCCGGGTCCTCGGCGACGGCGGTCAGCAGGGTGGCGATCTGGCCGGCCATCCGCTCGGCCGTGGCCGGGTCGAACAGGTCGGTGTTGTAGGTGATCAGGCCGTGCAGCGCGCCGGAGTCGGCCTCCGCGAACTCCAGCGCGAGGTCGAAGGCCGCCTGCGTGGTGTCGGTCTCGACGTCGGTCACGTGCAGGCCCGGGAGGTCGAGGTCGGCGGCCGGGGTGTTCTGGAGGACGACCAGGGCCTGGAAGAGCGGGCTGCGGCTGGTGTCGCGCACCGGCTGCACCTCGTCGACCACGCGCTCGAAGGGCACGTCCTGGTGGGCGAAGGCGTCCCGGACGGTCTGCCGGACCTCTCCGAGGAAGTCGCCGAAGGGCTGCCCGGGTTCCACCCGCGAGCGCAGCACCAGGGTGTTGACGAAGAAGCCGACGAGGCGCTGGGTCTCCGCCTGCTCGCGGCCGGAGGTGACGGTGCCGACGGCGATGTCCTGGTCGCCGCCGAGCCGGGCGAGGTAGGCCTGCGCGGCGGCGACCAGGGTGGTGAACAGGGTGGCGCCGCGCTCCCGGCCGACCCGGGCCAGTCGGCGGGCCGTGTCGGCGGGCAGTTCCAGGCGGGCGGTGGCCCCGTTGGTGGTGCGCACGGCGGGCCGGGGCCGGTCGGTGGGCAGGCGCAGCGTCGAGACGTCGGCCAACTGCTCCTTCCAGTAGGCGAGTTGGTCGGCCCCGGCGGCGCCGACCGTGCGCTGCCAGTGCGCGTAGTCGGCGTACTGCACCGGCAGCGGCGCCAACCGGTCTTCCTCGGAGCCGAGTTCGGCGCGGTAGAGGTGGGCCAGATCGGTGAGCAGGACGGCGGTCGACCAGCCGTCGGTGACGATGTGGTGCAGGGTCAGGGCCAGCACGTGGTCGCCCTCGCCCAGCCGCACCAGGGCGGTGCGCAGCAGCGGTCCGCGGCGCAGGTCGAAGGGGCGGGCCCGCTCGGCGGCGAGCAGGCCGCGCAGGGCCTCCGCCCGCGGCTGCGACGGCAGGCCGGACAGGTCGTGCAGCGGCAGCGGCACGTCCTGCGGCGGGTGGACGAGCTGGACGCCGTGGCCGTCGACGCTGTCGAAGGTGGTGCGCAGCGACTCGTGCCGGGCCGCGAGGGCGCACAGGGCCGCGCCGAGGGCGCCGGTGTCCAGGGCGCCGCGCAGGCGCAGCGCGAGCGCGGTGACGTACTCGGCGCCGCCGGGCGCGAACTCCTCCAGGAACCACAGGCGTTGCTGGGCGTACGACATCGGCGCGGCGCCGTCGCGGGCGACCGGGAGGACGGGCGGGCGCCCCGCACCGCCCGGGCGGCCCTGCTCCTCGGTGAGCAGGCGGGCCAGGCCGGCCGGGGTGGGGTGGTCGAAGACGGCGCGGGGGGTGAGGTCGGCGCCGAAGGCCTCGGCCAGGCGGGCGGCGAGCCGGATGCTGAGGATGGAGTCGCCGCCCAGTTCGAAGAAGCCGTCCTCCACGCCGGGCGGCCGGATGCCCAGGACGTCGCCGAAGACCTCGGCGGTGCGGCGTTCGGCGTCGGTGCGCGGCTCGACCCGCGCGCGGCGTCCGCTCCCGTGCTCCTCGTCCGGCGCCGGGAGGGCCGCCCGGTCGACCTTGCCGTTGCGGCTCAGCGGGAGGGCGGCGAGCGGGACGAAGGCGGCGGGGACGAGGTAGTCGGGCAGCGCGCGGGCGGCGAAGGCCCGCAGTTCCTCGGGTTCGTCGCCCGCCGGGCCGACCAGGTAGGCCACCAGGCGCCGGGCGCCGGGCCGGTCCTCGCGGGTGACCACGGCGACGTCGGTGACCTGGGGGTGGCGGGCGAGCGCGGCCTCCACCTCGCCGGGTTCGACCCGGAAGCCGCGGATCTTCACCTGGTCGTCCGCGCGGCCCAGGAACTCGACGGTGCCGTCCGGGCGCCGCCTGGCCAGGTCACCGGTGCGGTACATCCGGGCGCCGGGCGGTCCGGAGGGGTCGGCGAGGAAGCGGGCCGCGGTCTCGCCGGGCCGGCCCAGGTAGCCGCGGGCCACGCCCTCGCCGGCCACGTACAGCTCGCCCGCGCAGCCCGGCGGGACGGGCCGCAGGAGCCGGTCGAGGACGTGCACGCGGCGGTCGTCCAGGGGGTGGCCGATCGGCAGGGTGTCGGGCACCGCCGCCGCCTCCGCGACGGCGTGGGCGGTGGCGAAGGTCGTGGTCTCGGTGGGCCCGTAGCCGTCCACCACGGTCAGCCCGGGGCAGGCCGCCAGGACGCGGCGCACCGCGGCGGCGGGCACCACGTCCCCGCCGGTCCACAGCGTGCGCAGGCCCGCGAAGCAGTCCGGCGCGTCCTGGGCGAGCAGCCGGAAGAGCCCGGCGGTGAGCCACAGCGCCGTCGGCCCGTCCGGTCCGGCGAGCCGCCGCAACAGGGCGGCGTCCACCGGCCCGGCGGGGGCGACGAGCACGCAGCCGCCGCCCAGCAGCGGCGCCCAGACCTCGAAGGTGGCGGCGTCGAAGGCGACCGGCGAGTGCAGCAGCACCCGGGCGCAGCGGCCGTCGGCGAAGCGGCTGTCGGTGGCGAGCGAGGCCACGTCGCGGTGCCGTACCGCCACCGCCTTGGGCACCCCGGTGGAGCCCGAGGTGAACATCACGTACGCCAGCCGGTCGGGGTCGGCGGGCGGCAGGGGCGCCCCCCGCGCGGG
>NZ_JBHWIJ010000389.1:0-5206 GCF_042732255.1 Kitasatospora sp. NPDC059803
GCCCCGGGGCCTCCGGGGCGGCCCCCGGCGGCCGCGCCGTAGCGCCCGCCCCGGCGTCGTCCGCGCCGCTCCAGGGGCTCCCGCAGCCGGCCGCTCCGAGCAGGGACATCCCGGCCGCGACCAGCAGCAGTCGCCGCGAGGGCGTTCGTTTGGGCATTTGTGAGTAAATCTGATGATCTGACAGCATTCTGAATGCTTCCCCCGTGTGCCGCCGCCGCTCCCCGATGGCGCCTCAGACGGACCCGATCACCACTCCGACGGCGCAAGCACACCCCGCCCGCCCCCGGCTTCCGCAGCACTTCCCCGACCGGACGCCCGCCCTCCCCTCCCGACCGCTACGCTGTGCCTTCCCCAGTGTGATGATCTGCCATCAGAGGACGTGGCCATGACGACAAGTCAGGACATCCCGGACCAGGACCGGCCCGACGACGACCCCGCCGAGCTGAGCCAGTGGGAACGGTTCGGCGTCGACACCACCGCCCCCCACTCGGCGCGCGTGTACGACTACTGGCTGGGCGGCAAGACCAACTTCCCGCCGGACCGCGCCATGGGGCAGGCCATCGAGGAGGCCGTGCCGAGCGTCAAGCAGATGGCCAAGGCGAACCGCGCCTTCCAGGGCCGGGCCGTCCGCCACCTCGCCCGGGAACACGGCATCCGCCAGTTCCTCGACCTCGGCACCGGCATCCCCACGTCGCCCAACACCCATGAGATCGCCGAGGCGGTCAGCCCCGGCACCCGGGTGGTCTACGTCGACAACGACCCGATCGTGCTCGCCCACGCCCGCGCCCTGATGGTGTCCAGTCCGGCCAGCCGGACCACCTACATCCACGCCGACCTGCGCAAGCCCGAGGAACTGTTCACCGACCCGGCGCTCACCGCCACACTGGACCTCACCCAGCCGGTCGGCCTGCTGATGATCGCCGTGCTGATGCTCATCGCCGACGAGGACGACCCGTGGGGCCGGGTCGCCGCCCTGCGCGACGCCCTGCCCGCCGGCAGCTGCATCGCCCTCACCACCCCCACCCAGGACTTCGACCCGGAGGCGGTCGGCAAGGTCACCGAGGCCGCCCGGGCCGGCGGCATGACCCTCGTCCCGCGCACCCACGACGACGTCCTGCGCTTCTTCGACGGCTGGGACCTGGTCGAGCCGGGCCTCTCCCCCGTCCTCGCCTGGCGCCCGGACGGCGAGCCGCCGGCCGACCCGAAGGCCGCGTACTACTGGGGCGGCGTCGCCGTCAAGCGCTGAACCCGGCCGGGTGGGGCAGGCCGCACCAGGCCCGCCCCACCCGCGCCCTCACCCCAGCAGCCCCCACCCCGCCCGCGCCCTCACTTCAGCAGCCGCGACAGCCGCCGGTCCGCCAGCGGCTTCCCCCCGGTCTGGCAGGTCGGGCAGTACTGCAGCGATGAGTCCGCGAAGGACACCTCGCGCACGGTGTCCCCGCAGACCGGGCAGGGCAGGCCGGTCCGGCCGTGCACCCGCAGCCCCAGCTTCTTCTCCGCCTTGAGCTCCCCCGCCGCCAGCCCCCGCGAGCGCTCCACCGCGCCGCGCAGCGTGGCGCCGAGCGCCTCGTAGAGCCGCACCGTCTCCTCCTCGGTCAGGCTGGACGCCGGCTTGTACGGGGACATCCGGGCCGCGTGCAGCACCTCGTCCGAGTAGGCGTTGCCCACCCCGGCCAGCACGCCCTGGTCCCGCAGCACGCCCTTGAGCCGGCGCCGGTCGCCGCTCAGCAGGGCGGCGAAGTCCGCCAGGGTGAACGCCGGGTCCAGCGGGTCGGGGCCGAGCCGGGCCACCCCGGGCACCTCGGCCGGGTCCTTCACCACGTCGACCGCGAGGCCCTTCTTCGTCCCCGCCTCGGTCAGGTCGAAGCCGTCGCCGGCCTCCCCGGCCAGGCGCAGCCGCAGCGCCAGCGGGTTCCTCGGGCTCGGGCGCGGCGGTTCGGCGGGCAGGCCGTCCTTCCAGCGCAGCCAGCCGGCCCGGGCCAGGTGGACCACCAGGTGCAGGCCGCCGGCCTCGATGTCGAGGAACTTGCCGCGCCGGGTCACCGGGCCGACGGTCCGCCCCTCCAGCGCGGTGACCGGCGGGTCGTACGTCTTCAGCGCGCTGATCGCGACCGGCTGCACCCGGGCGATGACGCGCCCGGTCAGCCGCTCGGACAGGAAGTCGCTCAGCGCCTCGACCTCGGGCAGCTCCGGCATGCGCCCAGTCTCCCGCAGCCCCGCGGCGGCCGCCCGCCCGGGGGCGCGCCTTTGCCCGGCTCCCGCGCGGGGCGCAGGCTGGAACTGCGCGCCGTACCCAGCGCCCCCCCTGCGCCCCCGCCACGGAGCACCGTGATGAGCATCCTTGAGGAACAGATCGACCTCGCCGTCCCCGTCCTCGTCGCCTGGGAGCAGCTGCACCGGGTGCACGAGTACCCGCAGTTCGTCGACGGCGTCCGCAGCGCCCACCCGCACGGGCGGAACCTGGCACACCTCGGGGTGGAGGTCGACGGCGCCGAGCGGGCGGTGGACACCGAGATCACCGACCGCGGCCGGGGCCGGGTGATGTCCTGGCGCACGCTCGACGAACCGCGCCTGCACGGCGCGTTCGCGCTGCTGCCGCTGGACGCCCGGCACACCCGGCTGCAGATCCGGGTGGAGTACGACCCGGAGGCGATGCACGAGGCGTTCGGCGGGCCGCGCGGCTTCGCCCTGGCCGGGGCGATCGAGCGGACCGTACGGGACGATCTGGAGCACTTCCGGGAACTGGTCGAGGAACGGGTCGGCGCGGCGGTCAGACGCGGCTGAGCACGGCCGGCAGGCCCAGGTGAACCCGGCGGGCAGGCCCGCGTAAGGGCCGCATAAGCCCAGCTCAGCGCCGGTGGTGAGGCTCTTCACAGCGGACCACCGGCCCGACCGTTTCACTTTCAACCTGTGGCAGACTCGGATGCCATGGACATCGGCCCGGTCACCAGGACGCTCCGCGCGGCGGTCTTCGCCGCGCTGGTCGTGCTGCTCGCCGGGCTCGGCCAGGTGCTGGTCACCGGCCGCGCGCTGCCGGCCGGCCCGATGGCCCTGGCCTGCGTCGCCGTGTTCGCGGTGGCGTACGTGCTGGCCGGCCGCGAGCGCGGCTACCCGGCGGTCGCGGCGGTGTTCCTGCCGCTGGAGCTGGGCGTCAGCGCACTGTTCGACTTCGCGCAGACCGCCTGCCCGTCCCTGCCGCCCGGCTCCGCGCGCGGCTTCCAGCCGCTGCTGTGCGGCGGCGGTTCGCTGGGCGGGTTCCTGCTCGGCCACGGCGTCTCCCAGCAGATCGGCGTCCTGCTGCTCCTGCTGCTGCACGCCGCGATCGCGCTGGCCGGCGCGTTCTGGCTGCGCCGCGCGGACGCCGCGCTGGCCGGCCTCGCCCGCACCGTCCGGATGCTGGGCGACTTCCTGCACCGGCACCTGCCGGCCGCCGCCCGCTGGCTGCGGCTGCTCGCCGCGCCCGTCCCGGCCCGTCCGGTGGCGCGGGTGCCGTTCCCCCGGGCCAGCCGGGCCCTGGTCCCGGCCGAGGACGTCGTCGTCCGCCCGGCCGTCCGGCGCGGTCCGCCGGCGCTCGCCCTGGCCTGCTGACAGGCGCGCGCCGCTCGGCGCCGCTCCCGGCCGGTCCTCTCGCCGCGCGCCCCGCGCGCCCGCACCCCCGCACGCCCGAGAGCACAGGACGACACCTCATGAGCAACACCCGCAAGGCCGCCGCCAAGACCAACGCCACCGACCGTATGCGCGCCGCCCGCGCCCAGGCCGAGCGCTCCGACCGGATCCGCCGCCGGGTCGTGGTCGGCGGCGCCTCCGCCGCCGTGCTCGCCCTCGTGGCGGGCGTGGCCTTCGCCGTCGGCGGCTCCTCCGGCTCCGGTTCCGCCGACGCGGCCGCGAGCGGCCCGCTGACCGTCCCCGCCAACACGGGCGGCCAGGACGGCACCGTGATCACCTACGGCAAGGCCGACGCCCCGCACACCCTGGAGATCTACGAGGACTTCCGCTGCCCGTTCTGCGAGCAGTTGGAGACCACCACCGGCAAGGCCATCCAGCAGCTCGCCGACGACGGCACGTACAAGATCGAGTACCACCTGGCGACGTTCCTGGACAAGAACCTCGGCGGCAAGGGCTCGCGCACCGCGCTGGCCGCCGCCGGCGCCGCGCTCAACGAGGGCGTGGACAAGTTCAAGCAGTTCCACGACGTGCTCTACGCCAACCAGCCCGACGAGCGCACCGACGGCTTCGGCGACGTCAACCACCTCCTCGACCTGGCCGGGCAGGTGCCCGGGCTGAAGACCGACGGCTTCGTCAAGGCCGTCCAGGACGGCACCTACGCGCCGTGGGCGGCCAAGGTCAACGAGGAGTTCAACAAGAGCGACGTCACCGGCACCCCGACCGTCAAGCTGGACGGCAAGAAGCTGGACGTCCTCACCGGCGGCAAGGCCGCCACGCCCGAGCAGTTCACTGCGATGGTCAAGCAGGTGACCGGATGACGGCCGCCGCCCCCGCCGCGCGGACGTACGGCGCGAGCCGCCCGTTCGCCTGGCTGCTGCTGATCGGCGGCGCGGTCGGCCTGTTCGCCTCCTCGGTCCTCACCCTGGACAAGATCCGGCTGCTGAAGGACCCGTCGTACGTCCCCTCCTGCAACATCAACCCGATCATCAGCTGCGGCTCGATCATGCGCAGCGACCAGGCCGAGGCCTTCGGCTTCCCCAACTCGCTGCTCGGCCTGGTCGGCTTCGGGGTCGTCATCGCGATCGGCGCCGGGCTGCTCGCCGGGGCGGCGTACCGGCGCTGGTTCTGGCTCGGCCTCCAGGCCGGGACGGTCTTCGGCATCGGCTTCGTGACCTGGCTGATGTACCAGGCGCTCTACCGGATCGGCGCGCTCTGCCCGTACTGCATGGTGGTCTGGGCCGCGATGATCCCGCTGTTCTGGTACACCACCCTGCACAACCTGCGTTCCGGGATCATCCCCACCGGCCGCGCCCTGCGCCCGGTCGTCCGCGAGGCGGCGCGCTACCACTGGGTCGTCCCGGCGCTCTGGTACGCGGTGATCGCCCTGCTGGTCCTCAACCGGTTCTGGTACTACTGGAGCACCCTGCTCTGACCCCGTTCGGCCGACCGTTCGGCAGACCCGGCCGCCCCCCCCCCCGCCCCCCCCCCCGCGGGCGCGCCGGGGGGGCGGCAGGGCGCCCCCACGCCGCTCCACTATGTA
>NZ_JBHWIJ010000389.1:5216-6812 GCF_042732255.1 Kitasatospora sp. NPDC059803
CATAGTCACCACACTCGATCCCCCCGCTTTGGCCCACCTTGCGGACCCCCCCGCCCCCCGGCCCCGGGACCACACCAGGGGGGGCGGGGCGGCTGGCCGTCAGGCGCCGCCCAGGACAGTGCCTAGAAGCGGAACTCCTCGACCTCGGCCAGCAGTTCGGCCCGGCGCTCGTCATCGATGAAGGAGGCCCGGAAGGAGTTCGCGGCGAGCCGGCGCAGGGTCTCCTCGTCGAGCGCGAGGGCCTGCTGCACGGCACGGAAGTTGTCGTCGACGTAGCCGCCGAAGTACGCCGGGTCGTCCGAGTTGACGGTGACCAGCAGGCCGGCCTCCAGCATCTCGCGCAGCGGGTGGTCGGCGAGGGTGTCGATGCACCGCAGGCGGACGTTGGAGAGCGGGCAGAGCGTCAGCGGGACCTGCTCGCGGACCAGCCGCGCGACCAGCTCGCCGTCCTCCAGGCAGCGCAGGCCGTGGTCGATCCGCTCGACGCCGAGCACGTCCAGCGCCTCGGTGATGTAGGACGCCGGGCCCTCCTCGCCCGCGTGCGCGACACGGCGCAGCCCGGCCTCGGCGGCCCGCCGGTAGACCTCGCGGAACTTGGCCGGCGGGTGGCCGACCTCGGCCGAGTCGAGGCCGATGCCCGCGATCCGGTCGAAGTACGGGCGGGCGGCCTCGAAGGTCTCCAGCGCGGATTCGGCGGACTCGTCCCGCAGGAAGCACATGATCAGCTGGGTGCTGATCCCGTGCCGCTCCTCGCTGCGCGCCAGCGCCCGGGTCAGGCCGTCGACCACCACGCCGAGCGGCACGCCGCGCGCGGTGTGCGCCTGCGGGTCGAAGAAGATCTCCGCGTGCCGCACCCCCGCCTCGGCCGCCCGGGTGAGGTAGGCGTCGGCGAGGTCGGCGAAGTCCTCCTCGGTGCGCAGCACGGCCATCAGCGCGTAGTACAGGTCCAGGAAGGACTGCAGGTCGCTGAAGGAGTACGCCGTCCGCAGCGCCTCGGTGTCGGCGTAGGGCAGCGTGACCGCGTTGCGGGCGGCGAGGGCGAAGGCGAGTTCGGGCTCCAGGGTGCCTTCGATGTGGAGGTGGAGTTCGGCCTTGGGGAGCGGCATGGGGGATCTGTCCGAGCTGTAGGGGGCGGGAGCGAAGAGTCCAGAAGCATTCATCCTACGATCCGTTCGATCACGACCGGCCTGACGGGCGCGCCCCCCGCCACCCGACCTGGTGCACCGGCCGGGGGCAGCGGGCACCCTGGAGGAGGGGGCTTCCGCCGAGGAGGTACCAGATGCGGCACGTCGAGGATCCGCACATCCGGCCTGCGGGCGTCTCCCCGCACGCCCTGGGCAACGACACGCTCCTGCACGAGCTGGAACAGCTGCACCGCACGCGCCACGAGACCTTCCTGTACGGCTCGGAGGAGGCCCTCAAGCGGCACACCCTGCGCACCGGGCAACTGGAGGCCGAGTACCTGCACCGCTTTCCCGGCCGGCTGGTGACGGCCGGGCGGACCAGGGCCGGCGCCCGGGCCCGCGAGGCGGCGGCCCCGGGGGTGTGGCGGGCCCAGTGGACGTGGCCCCGCCCCCCCCCCCCCCCCCCGGCACC
>NZ_JBHWIJ010000390.1:0-6773 GCF_042732255.1 Kitasatospora sp. NPDC059803
ACGCCGGCCCGGCCGACGTCCCGCCCCCGTACGCGGTTCACGGTGCGAGCGGTGGTTGACGGTCAGTCGTCGCTGTCCTGGTCCTGGTCCTGGCTTTGGTCCTGGTCCTGGTCGTCGCCCTGGACGTCGCCGTGGCCGTGGTGCGCGGTGGCGCGGGCGAAGACCTGGGAGTCGGTGCTCGCCGGGCCGCCGGTGCCGGTGAGCAGGTTGCCGCTGGTCGAGCTGAACACCACCGTGCGGCCGCGGGCGTCCACGACCGGATCGGCCGAGGTGCCGTTGCCGAGCGAGCCGTCCGCAGCGGTGGCGACCCGCTCGGTGCGGCCGGTGCGCAGGTCGTGCCGGTAGACGTCCCAGCCCGGGTGCTGCGGGCCCGCCACCAGGTTGTCGGCGGCGGAGGCGAAGTAGACCCAGCGGTTGTCGGCGGTGATCCGGGCGTGGTCGGAGGAGCCGACCGAGGTGGTGCCGGGCAAGCCGCCGCTGATCTTCGTCACGGTGCCCTTCCCGAGGTCCCGGACGTACAGCACGGTGTGGAACCGGTGGCCGCCGGTCGACCCGCCGGGCTCGGGCAGGGCGTAGATCGCGCGCCGCCCGTCGGGGCTGATCGTCGCGCCGAAGCTCGGGGCGCCGAGCTTGCCGTCGAGGTCGAGGCTGGCGGCGGAGATCCGGCCGGACTCCACGTCGTAGGTGTAGTAGGGGGCGGTCACCGGCCGGGCCAGGTTCGGGGCCAGGCCCTTCTGGGCGCTGTGGGGCAGGGCCGGGGCGACGCCCGGGGCCAGCTCCACGTCGGCGGGGGCGGCTGCGCCCCCGCCGGCCGGGGCGGGGGTCTGGTCGGCGGGCAGCAGGTTGTCGGCCATGGAGGTGAAGCCGATGGTGCGGCCGTCCGCGCTGATCGTCGGGTTGAGGGACATGCCGTCGCCCGGCTTGCCGTCCACGCCGCGGGTCACCAGCCTGGTCTTCCCCGTCCAGCGGTCGGTGACGTAGATGTTGTAGTCCCAGGTGTAGGGCCTGGCCAGCGAGGGGTCGCCGCCCTGGAGGTCGGGGACGAGGTCCTTCCGACTGGAGCCGAAGACCACGTAGCGGCCGTTCGCGCTGATCGAGGGCGCGTAGGAGGCGTGGAACTTGTCGGTGTCGGTGCCGGTGAGTCCGCCGCTGATCAGCTCGGTGCGGCCGGTCTTCCGGTCGCGGACGTACACCTCGTCGCGCCCCTGGACCTGCATGCCGGGCACCACGTTCTCGGCGTCGCTGTCGAAGGCGACGTAACGGCCGTCGGCGTTGATCGCGACGTTGTCGGTGAAACCGTTCAGCGCGCTGCCGTCGGCGGCCAGGTTGATCCGCTCGGTGCGGCCGGTCCTCAGGTCGCGGACGTAGGCGTCGCGGGCGCTCTTCGCGGGCTGGGACACCAGGTTCGTGGCCCAGGAGGTGAACAGGGCGTAGCGGCCGTTGGCGCTGATCGCCTGGCTCCACGACTGGTTGTCCGGCGCGGCGCCGTTCACCCCGACGCTGACCTGGACGGTGCCGCGCGGCGCCCGGTCGGCCTGGGCGGGTGCGGCGGTCACGGCGAGTACGGCGGTGGCCGCGAGAATGCTGCCGCCGCCGGCCAGCCACCGGTTGCGGGTGGTACGGGTGCTGCGTGTCATGACGTCTGCCTCCCCGGGGGTCGCCCGGCCGGGCTCCCTCCCGGCGACGGGCTTTCGGGAGAGCCAATCGTCGGGAGGGCCGGTGGTCAACGCCCACGGGTGATCTCGGCCGAAAATACGTCAACGGACGTATGCGGCAGGGGAGTCAGGACGTCACAGGCGGCGCAGGAAGACGTCCAGGAAGGTGTTGGTGTCACCCGGCACCAGGTCGCCGTCCGAGGCGTCGAAGATCACCGTGTCGCCGGTGGCGTCCACGTACGGGCCGTAGGAGGAGGCGGTGCTCTGCCCGCCGCTCCGGGTGAGGCTGACCCGCTCGATCCGCCCGGTCCACAGGTCGCGGCGGAACACGTCGCTGGCCGAGTTGGTGTCGTCGGGGACGAGGTTCTCGGCGGCGGAGTCGAAGTAGACCCAGCGGTCGTCGAGCGTCATGACGCCACCGGACGAGGACCACTTGGCGGTGGTGCCCGGCAGGTCGGTGTTGACCTTGGTGATCTTGCCGGTGGCCAGCTCGTGGACGTACACGTCCATCCGGATGCCGTGGGCCGGGGCGGGGGCCCCGCCGATGAAGACCGGGAGGCTGTAGATCGCGTAGCGGCCGTCCGGGCTGACCCGGCCGTCGCGGCCGCCGTCGCTCAGGGCCCCGGTGTCGTCCAGGCTGGCGCCGGCGATCTTGCCGGTGCCGGCCTTCCATACGTAGTACGGGTAGAACTTGGGCCCGGCCAGCTGGGGTGCCCCGGCGCCCGGCGTCGGGTCGGTGGTCGGGGTCGGGGTCGGGGCCGGAGTGCCCGGGAGCAGGTTTCCGGCCCGGGAGCCGAAGCCGACCGTCGAGCCGTCCGCACTGATCGTCGGACTGAAGGAGTTGTTGTCGGCGCCCTCGCCCTCCGTGCCGGAGGTGACCAGCCGGGTGGTGTGCGTCCAGCGGTCGGTGACGTAGATGTTGTTCTTACCGCGTTTCACGCCCGGGGCGAGGTCGGTGCGGCTGGAGGCGTAGGCGACGAAGCGGCCGTCCCAGCTGAGGGTGGGGCTGTCGGCGGTGCGGATGCTCTGGTCGTCGGTGCTCGCCGGGCCGGCGGCGGTGATCAGCTCGGTGCGGCCGGTCCAGCGGTCGTGGACGAAGACGTCGCTGCCGTGCTTCGGCTGGCCGGGCAGCACATTGGTGGCGGCGGTGCTGAACGCCACGTACCGGCCGTCGCCGCTGATCGCGGCCTGGTTGGTGGCGGCGTCCAGCTTGGAGCCGTCGGCGGCGACGCTGACCCGCTCGACGTGTCCGTTGCGCAGGTCCCGCACGTAGACCTCGTCCGAGTTCGGGGTGCCGGCCCCGGGCAGCAGGTTGGTCGCGGTCGAGCTGAACAGCGCGGAGCGGCCGTCGGCGCTCAGCCCGAGTGCGGACGAGGTGCCGTCGAGCTGCTCGCCCTTGGGCCCCTCGCTCACCCGGGAGGTGTCGCCCTTGAGCGGCCGGGCCTCGGCGGCGGGCATCGCGGCCCCGGCCACGGCGGCGGCCACCAGGACGCCGGCGGTACGGGCCAGCCAACGGCGGGTTCGTGCGGTGGTCATGGACATCCTCCCCTGATGACGGCGCCGGGCCCTCGTCACCCCCGTGGCCCGGCTGGGGAAGAGCCAATCGTCGCCCGGGCCGGGTGGTCAACCGGGCGAAGCGATCTCGTCCGGAAATACGCCACCGGTCGTACCGCCCCTTACGCGGCCCCGGCCCGAACCCCGGCCCGAATCCCGCCCCGACTCCGGGCCCGGTCCGGACCGCCCCGGCACGCTGGCAGAATTGGTCCGTGATCGACGCCCGACGGCTGCGGACCCTGCGGGCCGTGGCGGACCACCGCACCGTGACCGCCGCGGCGGCCGCCCTCTACCTGACCCCTTCCGCCGTCTCCCAGCAGCTGGCCGCCCTGGAACAGGAGACCGGCCACCACCTGCTCGCCCGCGAGGGCCGCGGGGTGCGGCTGACCGCCGCCGGGGAGATCCTGCTCGGCCACGCCGACGCCGTGCTCGCCCAGCTGGAGCGCGCCGAGGCCGACCTCGCCGCCTACAGCGCGGGCGTCTCCGGCGAGGTCACCGTCGCCTCCTTCGCCACCGGCATCGCGCTCGTCCTCGCCCCGGCGATCGGGCTGCTGGCCGCGCAGGCGCCCGGGGTGCGGCTCAAGGTGCTGGACGCGGAGGGCGACGCCAGCCTGCCGATGGTCCTCGACGGCCGGGCCGACCTCGCGGTGGCCGTCGAGTACCGGGGCGCCCCGCGCGCCGACGACGCCCGGCTCACCCGCGTCCCGCTGTACGCCGAGCCGTTCGAGGCGGTGCTGCCGCTCGGCCACCCGCTGGCCGCCGACGGCGGTCCGCTCGCCGTCGCGGCCCTGGCCGACGAGCGGTGGATCGGCCCCTACCCGGGCAACCCCTGCCACGACGTCGTCCTGCTGGCCTGCGAGCACGCCGGCTTCCAGCCGCGCCTGGTGCACTCCTCCGACGACTTCCGGGCCGTCGTCGCCCTCGCCTCGGCGGGCGCCGGCGTCGCCCTCGTGCCGCGCTCGGCGTTGCGCGGCGTCGACCTCGGCCGGATCGCCGTCCGGCCGGTGGACAGCGAGCTCGCCACCCGCCGGGTCTTCGCCGCCGTCCGGGCGGGCGCCGACGGGCACCCGCTGATCCGCCCGGTCCTGGACGCCCTCGCCGAGGCGGCCGCGGCGGGCGCCTGAGCCCGGACCGGCCTGCGCTCGGCGCCTGGGCTCAGGCGGGTCGGGGCGTTGTGCGCGTGCCGTTGACGACCACCCGGAACATCCAGGACAGCCGGTCCTCCGGCGCCCCGGACACCAGGTCGTCCCCGAGTGCGGCGATCCTCGGGTAGGTGGCGGCGGGCGCCGCGCGGAGCGCGTCGGTGAGCGCGCCGTGTTCCCGCTCCGCCTGCTCGCCCTGCCGGGCGGACTGCTCGGCGGCGGTGGCGGTGGCCACCTGGAGCAGCACGTCCACGCCCCAGGCCGCCTGCCCGTCCGGTACCCCGCCCTCGTGCAGCAGTGCCAGGACCGCCTCCACCAGGGCCAGGTAGTGCGGCCCGGACGGCCTCGCCACCAGTGCGGCGTGGGCGAGCGCAGGGTGCCGGAACAGCACCCCGGTGCAGGAGTTGAGGACGGCGGCCAACCGCTCGCGCCAGTCCCCGGCCGCCGTCACGGGGCTCAGGTCCACCTCCCCGAGGAACTCCTCCAGGATCGCGGCGTGCAGTTCCGCGGCGTTGGCCACATACACGTACAGCGAGGCCGGCCCGGTGTCCAGCTCCTGGGCCAGCCGCCGCATGGTCACCCGTGGCAGGCCCTCCGCCTCCAACACCCGTACGGCGGCGGCGACGATCGCCTCGTGGCTCAGCGCGGGCTTCGCCGGCCGCTCGCGGCGGCTGCGGGGTCGGGAGGGGGGGCTCGTCATGCCGGCCAGCCTAGCGACCGTGTTCGTGACGAACTAGTTCGCCGAGGGTGTGCCCGCCGGGGCGGGCTGGTCCGGGGCGGGCTGGTCCGGGGTGGTGAACTGGTCGAGCAGGCCCTGGAGGCCGTCGGGGCCGAACATCAGCTCCAGGCCGGCGGCGGAGGCGGCGGCCGAGGCCTCGCTGCGCGGGAAGAGGGCGCGCTCGTAGGTGGTCAGGGCGGCCTCGGGGTCGCCGGGGTGGTGGGCGAGGGCCTTGCCGAGTTCGGCGCCGTCGAGCATGGCGAGGTTGGCGCCCTCGCCGGCGAACGGGGACATCAGGTGGGCGGCGTCGCCGAGCAGGGTGACGCCGGGGGTGCGGTCCCAGCGGTGGCCGACGGGCAGGGCGTGGATCCGGCGCGGGACGAGGCCGCCGTCGGCGTCGGCGAGCAGGGCCCGCAGGCCGTCGGCCCAGCCGTCGAAGCCGGCCAGCACGGTCGCCTTGGCGGTGTCGGGGGCGGTGGTGTCGATGCCGTCCAGCCAGTCCTCGCCGGCCCGGACGGCGGTGTAGACGTGGATGCTGCCGTCGCCCTCGCGGTGGGCGAGGAAGCCGCGACCCTCGGCCACGGAGAGGAAGAACCCGCCGCCGACCAGGGCGGCCGCCTCGGGGTGCCGGCTGTCCGCGTCGTGCAGGTCGGCCTCGACGAAGGAGACCCCGGTGTAGGCGGGCCGGGCGTCGGACAGCAGCGGCCGGATCCGGGACCATGCGCCGTCCGCCCCGACCAGCAGGTCCGTGGTGACGGCCGTGCCGTCGGCGAAGGAGACCTGGTGGCGGCCGTCGCCCAGCGGGTGGGCGCGGACCACCTTCCGGCCCCAGCGCACGGTGCCGGCGGGCAGGGAGTCCAGCAGCAGGTCGCGCAGGCGGCCCCGGTCGACCTCGGGGCGGCCGCCGGTGCCGTCGTCCTCCTGCTCCAGCCGGACGGCGCCGTCCGGCCCCACCACCCGCAGGGCCTCGCCGCCCGCGTGGACCAGGGCCAGGAACCGGTCGTGCAGCCCGGCGTAGTGCAGGGCCTGCTGGCCGGAGTCGTCGTGGATGTCGAGCAGGCCGCCCTGGGTGCGGGCCTCGGGCGAGGGCTCCAGGTCGAAGACGGCGGCCCGGATGCCGTGGACGTGCAGGACCCGGGTGAGCACGAGGCCCCCGAGCCCGGCTCCGATGACGGCGACGGGAACGTGCTGGACGGTCATGGCCACTCCTTGGGTCGGTGTCGGGCCGTGTCGGTCGGCGTGGGTTCGCCGCCCGCTCCTCCACGGTAACGAACATGTTCGTAACGAACAAGTTCGTCTCCTGGAACGGCCGACCCGGCAACCCGGGATCCCACCGGGCGGGAGTGTGAGAACTTCACGATCCGGACATGGCGGGATCACTGGCGTGCCGCGAGACGAGGCGGGCAGACTCGGTGCCGGAGAACCAGCTGACGGGAGGCCGTGGACGTGGGATTACCGGTTGCGCCGGACGGGCCCGGCCCCCCCTCGCGGTCGGCCCGTTCTCGGCGTCCTGCCCACTGGTCACGGCTGTTGCTCCCTCACGAGTGGGTGGTGGTGGTCCGTCTCACGAGTGGGTGGTGGTCCCGGGGGCGGGGGGCCGCGGCGGGGGGGGGGGGGGGGGGGCCCCGGCGGTTCGGGGGGCGCCCCGCCCGGGGGGGGCGCGGGGGGGGGGGGGGGGCGGGGCGCGCGGGGGGCCGGCGGCGG
>NZ_JBHWIJ010000391.1:0-6694 GCF_042732255.1 Kitasatospora sp. NPDC059803
GGGCTGCGACGTACCGTGAGCGCGAAGGACCCGTCCGGCAGCAACGCAACCCAGCTTGCGGAGGATCGCCCGTGACCAACACCGCCCAGAACCCCGCCTCCTGGCGCAAGAGCAGCTACAGCGCCGACCAGGGAAACTGCATCGAGGTCGACGACGCAAACCCCGGCCGCGTCCGCGACTCCAAGAACCCCGACGGGCCCGTGCTTGCTTTCTCCTCCGACGCCTGGTCCGCCTTCGTCACCGGAATCAAGGCCGGCGACTTCCCCACGGCCTGACCCCCAGCGTCTACGTACCGTGAGCGACAAGGACCCGTCCCAGCGGATCCACCAGGCCTCTGAGCGGGAGCCGAACCCAGCAGAGTGGCGGGCTGCAGCAAACCGCTGTTCCGCACAGGAAGTCGGACCGGCCGACTTCCCGCGCTTTCAGTCCGCCTTCGCCGCCCTGCGGCCCTTGGGGACCCTGGGGACCCTGGGCCGACGGCCGGCCGCAACCGGCAGCCCTCCCGCCTCCTCCGGGGTGCAGGGCACCGCTTCCCCGCCGTGCTCGCCGATGGCGGCGGTCAGGCTCCGGCGACAGTCCTCCGCCTGCGCCCGGGACTTGAAACCGAGCAGGAGGCTGCGCGGCTGCGGCCCGCCGACCTCGATGCTCAGCCGGTAGCGAGGCGTCCCGCGCACCCACCACACCGCCTCGACCAGCAGGATCACCACACCGAACAGAACGGCGAGCACGAGGAAGACCGGAAAGCCGTCGGAATAGGCCGCGCCGCCGTCCGGCGGAAGGCCGTGGACAGGTCCGTACAGCCGCAGCACCACGGGGATGCCGTCCGGCCCGACGACCCGCCCCGCCGGCCCCATCGGTGTACCGAGCCCACGAGCTCCGACCCGACCAGCCCGCCCGACCCGCACCACGGTGGCCACGACCTCCCTGCGCAGGCGTTGGAGACGGCCGGAACGGCCAATTCTGTTGTACCGGCGGCCCCTTGCGGGGAGCAACGGGGCCGCAGGAACGATTCGCCCCGAGTCGCGCCCGCCCCCGGCAACGGACGCGACAGCGCGGGAAGTCGGACCGGCCGACTTCCCACGCCGCACCGGCACCCGCACCCGCACCCGCACCCGCACCCGCACCCATAATCGCGTTTGACTATGACCTGTAGTCGTGTTCGACTAACACTGTGAGCACTTCGCGACTCTTCGCACTCAGCGCGCTGGCCCGGGGCGGCCCGATGCACGGCTACCAGATCCGCCAGGCGGCCCAGCTCGACCGCACCGAGCTGTGGACCGACGTCAAGCCCGGATCGCTCTACAGCGTCCTGCACCGGATGGCCGACGACGGCCTGGTCGAGGTGGTGCGCAACGAGAAGGTCGGCAACCCGCCCGAGCGGACCGTCTACGCGATCACCGGCCAGGGCCGCCGGGAGCTCGCCGCCCTGCGCGACGCCGCCCTGCGCAAGGTGCGCCTGCTGCCCGACCCGGTCGACCTGGCCCTGCAGTACACCGCGGACCTCACGGACGAGGACCTCGCCGGGGCCGTCGCCGCGCGCCGGCGGGCCGTGGCCGACCAGGTGGCCCTGTTCGAGGAGCAGTTCGAGGCCGCCCGGCCGGACCTGACCGGCCTGGAACCGTGGATCTTCGAGCACTGCCTCGCCCGCCTGAAGGCCGACCTGGCCTGGCACGACGACCTGCTCGACACCCTGACGAAGGACACCCTGCCGAAGGACAGCCTGCCGAAGGACACCGGGAGGACCCCGTGATACTCGTGACCGGCGCGACCGGCACCGTCGGCCGCGCCCTCGTCGGCCACCTGGCCGCCCTCGGCGCCCCCGTGCGCGCCGCCACCCGCCGCCCCGAACGGGCCCGCCTGCCAGGCGGCGTGGACGTCGTCGGCGCCGACCTCGGCGAGCCGGACAGCCTGGCCGCCGCCCTGCGGGGCGTGCGCAAGGTGTTCCTGCTCTCCGACGGCCCCGACATCCCGCGCCACGACGCCAACCTCGCCGCCGCGGCCGCCCGCGCCGGCGCCGAGGCCGTCGTCAAGCTGTCCTCCGGCCGGGCCGCCGACCCGGACGCGGACGACCCCGTCGCCCGCTGGCACCGCGCGGGCGAACAGGCCGTCCAGGACAGCGGCCTGGCATGGACGTTCCTGCGCCCGATGGGCTTCATGTCCAACACCCTCGCCTGGGCCGGAGCGATCCGCGCGACCCGCACCGTCCGGGCCCCGTTCGCCGCCGGCCGGGTGTCCGTCATCGACCCCGCCGACATCGCCGCGGCCGCCGCCCACGCCCTGACCCGGCCCGGACACGACGGCCGGGCCCACCTGCTGACCGGCCCCCAGGCCCTCACCCCCGGCGAGATGACCACGACGCTCGCCGAAGTCCTGGGCACCCCACTGGACTTCACCGAGATCCCACCCCCCGCCGCCCGCCAGGCACTCCTGGACCACGGCCTGCGCCCGGAGACCGCCGACGCGGTCATGGCGCTGCGCGCCGCCTCGCTCGAACCGTTCGCCGCGACCGTCACGCCGGCGGTCCAGCAGCTCACCGGCCGCGCGGCGACACCGTTCCGGGCCTGGGCCGAACGCCACCGCAAGGAGTTCACCAGGGAACCCGGCGCGGAACCCGGCGGGCAGCCCGGCCGGGAGCCCGGCCGTGGCTGACCCCCACCGCGAACCCGTCGCCCTGGCCCCCGGACACGGCGGGCGCCACCACGTGCCGGGCAGCCCGTACGTCGTCAAACTCGCGGGCGCCCAGAGCGGCGGATCGATCGCCGTCCTGGAGTCCACCTTCGAACCCGGCCAGGGCGCACCGCTGCACCTGCACCGCGGCCACGACGAGACGTTCTACGTCGTCAGCGGCGCGTTCCGCCTGCGGTGCGACGAGCACACCACCGAGGCGGGCCCCGGCGCCTTCCTGCACGTCCCGCGCACCCACCCGCACTCCTTCACCGCGATCGGCGACACCCCCGCCACAATCCTGGTGACGCTGACCCCGGCCGGCTTCGAGGAGTTCTTCATCGAGGCCGCCGCCCTCGCCGCCGGCGGCCGCCCCGACCGCCGGACGATGCAGACCCTCCTGGCCCGCTACGACCAGGAACTGGTCCCCGACGCACCGCAGGACCACCACAGACGAGAAGGCCGCTGAGGACGGCGCAGCGGGCGCCGGGCCGGACGGGCGGCCGCGCTACCGGTAGGTGCGCAGCACGTCGAGGAGGTCGCCGGTGTGGCCGTCGCGTGCGCCGAAGTGGGCGGCGCAGCTGAGCTGTTCGCGCAGGTGGAGCAGTCGCATGCGGTGCTGCCAGCCGTCGGTGAGGGGGTGGTGTTCGCGGTAGGCGTCGAAGAAGCGGGCGGGGACGCCGCCGGTGCAGAGCATCATGCTCAGGTCCGTCTCCGCCCATGTCCAGCACACCGCCGGGTCGATGAACGCCGGTGCCGCGTGCGGGCGGGCGAGGATGTTGGCGTGCCACAGGTCGCCGTGGGTGAGGACGGGCGGTGCGGCGGGGAGGAGTCGGGGCAGCCGGTTGCAGATGCGTTCCAGGTCGGCGCGGCCCCGGGGTCCGAGTGCCTGGCGTGCCAGGGGTTCGTCGAGGTAGCGCAGCAGGCGGTGGCGGGCGAAGAACTCGTGTCCGTCCTGGGTCCAGGGGTTGCGCTGTGCCAGGCGGCCGAGCCGGCCGTCCTCGGCCCAGCCGAAGCGCTGTCCGGTGGTGGTGTGCAGGCCGGCCAGCGCGTGTGCGGCGCGTTCCCAGAAGGCGGTGTCGTGCGCGGGCGGCTGTTCGAGGGCTTCCAGGACCAGGCCGTCCGGGTGCAGGGCCGGCACCTGCGGGGTCGGCAGGGCGCCGTGGGTGCGCAGGGCTTGCAGGCCCCGGGCCTCCTTCGCGTACGCGTCGGGGGGCAGTCCCGGGGTGGATTTCACCACCACGCGCCCGCCGTCGGCCAGGGTGACCAGCCAGACGGTGTTCGCGGCGCCGCCGGCCAGGCGCACCGCGTGCGCCGGCGGGCCGGGGAGCAGGTGCGGCGGCGGACCGTCCTGTCCGGCGGCCGCCTCATCGATGTTCTGTGCAAGATCTTCCATGGCGGGCCCCTTCCCCGCGCCCGGCGCCACCGACTCCGGCCGGCACCGGATTTCGCCGCCCCAGGGGCAGCGGCAGGGCCCGCGCCAGGCCTGCCGGGGGCGCGGTACAGTCCGTTTCATGAACGAGAACGTGCGCGCCCCGTTTGGGAACTTCACCCTCGTCCGCGCGGCGATCGAGGTCTGCGACGACCTCGCCGCCCCCGTCACCGACGCCTTGACGAACGCGGACGAGCACGGGTGGGCCGGATCCGTGCTGTACGTGGACACCGACCCCGACAAGGCGGACACCGCGGTGTTCTGCCAGGCCTACGACGTGCCGCTGGAGCTCTCCGCGAACTGCGTGGTGGTCGCCGCCAAACGCGGCGGCGACGTCACCCTGGCCGCCTGCCTGGTGCGCGCCGACACCCGCCTGGACGTCAACACCGCCGTGCGCAGGCACCTGGGCGCGCGCAAGGCCTCCTTCGCGCCGGTGGACGTCGCCGTCGCCGCCACCGGCATGGAGTACGGCGGCATCACCGCCGTCGGCCTGCCGGGCGGCTGGCCGCTGCTGGTCGACGAGGCGGTGGCCGCCGCCCCGCATGTGCTCATCGGCAGCGGGCGGCGGCGGGGCAAGCTGATCCTCCCCGGCTGGGCGGCGGCCCGGCTGCCCGGCGCCGAGGTCCTCCCCGGCCTGGCCGCCTGAGCCCGGCGGTGGCGGGACCGGCTCGGGCGACGGCCCGCCGGCCTGGGGCCGAGGCGTGCGCGTCCACGTCCGTGTCCGTGTCCGTGTCCGGGAAAGGGCGGCACCCCCGCGCGGCCTGAGTGAACGTCAAACTCGCGCGAGTCCGACCTTGTCGGGTCGGACGGTGGGGTCTCGGCGGAACATGATCAAGGGGTGGACATGCGAGACCTCGGCGGGAAGGTCGCGCTGGTCACCGGCGCCAGCCGGGGCATCGGGCGGGGCATCGCCGAACGCCCGGCCCGGGACGGCGCCCTGGTCGCCGTGCACTACGGCAGCAACGAGGCGGCGGCGAAGGAGAGCGCCACGGCCATCGCCGGGGCCGGCGGCCGGGCGTTCACCGTGGACGCCGAACTGGGCGTTCCCGGCGACGTGGACACCCTCATGGCCGGGCCGGCGGCCGGGCTGCGCGCGCACGGGGAAGCGGCGATCGGCATCCTGGTCCACAACGCCGGGTTCAACCTCATGGGGCGCCCGATCGAGGTCCTCACCCCCGAGGAGTTCGACGAGATGGTCGCGGTCAACGTCAAGGCGCCGCTCTTCCTCACCCAGCGGGTGCTGCCACGGCTGCGCGACAGCGGCCGGATCATCAACATCTCCTCCCGCAACATCACCGTCAACTCCGTCGTCGCCGGACTCACCCGCACCGACATGACCGCCGACGTGCTGGCCGACCCGGCGAACCTGGAACGCAACCCCGCCCTGACCGCCCTCGGCCGGATCGGCCAGGTACCGGACATCGCCGACGCAGTCGCCTTCCTCGCCTCCGACGACGCCCGCTGGACCACCGACACCAAGATCGACGTCACCGGCGGCGTCAACCTGTAGCGGCCCCAGCCGGTGGCCGCACCGCGCGCAGGCCGTACCCGGGCCCGGGCGACCCGCCGCCCCGGGCAGCCGCGGGGCTGCCCCGGCGGGCGGGACGGCGGGCGGGCGGGACGGGCCTCTCGGCACAGCGGACACCTGTGCCGCGGACGCCGTCAACGCCTCGCGCACCACCGCCGGTTCGCCCAGCGGCGCACCGGCGGCACACGGCCGGAGCGCCGGAGCGCCCGGACCCCGCGCGGCACTACGGGAGGCCGGTCGCCCCCGGCACCGGCACCGCCGCCGGCCCGAACCACAAGTGCAGGGCCGCGCGCAGCTGTTCGGCGGCGGCCCGGGGCGGTGCGGTGGGCGGTGCGGTCCAGGCGGCGTGACCGTCCGGGCGCACCAGCACCGCGGGCGTGTCGGGCAGGGCGCCGGGCCGCACCGTCGCCGCGCTCACCCGGTCCGCCCAGGGGGCGGCCGCCGCGCGCAGCGCCTCGGCCGCGGTGGTGTCCTCCAGGAGCAGGGCGCCGGCGCCGGTGCGGGCCAGCAGCGGTATCAGGGCGCCGTGTTGGAGGGTGCCGTCTTGCACAGTGCCGTGCTGCACAGTGCCGTGTTGCAGGGTGCCGTGTTGGAGGGGGATGTCCGGGACCATCGCGCCCTCCCAGGGGTGGCCGCTGCCGTGGGGGGCCGGGTAGCGGGTGGCGATGCCGGTGATCTCCTCGGCCAGGGGGCCGGCCGTCTCCTTGGCCTGCGCGAGTTCGGCGAGCAGGTCGCGCACCGGCGCGAGTTCCTCGTCGTCGCCGGCGAGCAGCGCCTGGGCGCGGGTGTTGCGCAGCAGCCTGGCGCCGGCCGCGTGCCGTTCGCTGTGGTAGGTGTCCAGGAGGGTTTCGGGGGCTTGGCCGCGGGCGACGAGGGCGAGTTTCCAGCCGAGGTTCATCGCGTCGTCGATGGCGGCGTTGACGCCGATGGCGCCGGCGGGCGGGTGGATGTGGGCGGCGTCCCCGGCCAGCAGCACCCGGCCCCGGCGCAGCCGTTCGGCCAGGCGGGCGGCGTCGCCGAAGCGGGTCAGCCAGTGGGCGCGGGCGATCGGGACGCGGCGTCCCAGGGCG
>NZ_JBHWIJ010000392.1:0-6655 GCF_042732255.1 Kitasatospora sp. NPDC059803
GGGCCACCGCCCCCGCGCCCGCCCGGCCGCGCCCCCCAGGGCGCCCACGCCCGCCGCGCCGGCGACGCCCCCCCCACCGGTGTCCGGCCGCGTGCCCGCGCCGGTGCCCGCCCCACCCGTCGTCAGGGCCGCCTGGCCGCAGGAGCCGCCCGTGCGCAGCGAAGTGCCGCCGGCCCCGGAGCCGGCGGCCCCCCCCGGGTGGCGGCGCCCCGGCGCCGCCCGCCGGCGGCCGCCCCCCCCGGCCCCCGCCCGCCCCCCCCCCCCCGCGCCCCCCGCCGGGGGCCGCCGCGGGTCCCCCCCCCCCGCGCCGGGCCGCCGGCGCCCGCCCCGCCGCCCCGCCCCCCCCCGCGCGCCCCCGCCGCGGGCGCCACCCGCGAGTTGGCGGCACCGGGCCGCCGCCGTCCTGCGCCTGCCCCGACGGGCACAGGCGAGCCGACCCGACGCTGCGCGCCCGGCGTCCCCGGAATCCCCGTCGGACCCGGAAGGCACCGGCCCGGCGGTGCCGGGTGCGCGGGGTGCCGTGGTGGCGCGTGCGGGTGCGCGGGGATCGGCGTCCGGCAGCTCTGCGGACTCTGCCGGCTCGGGCGCGGTGGGGCGTTCTGCTGCCGTGAGGCGTCCGAGCGTGCAGCGTTCGGTGGCCGGCGGCGCCGGCCCGGTGAAGGCGGATGCGCGTTCGTCGGCGTCGGCTGGCTCGGCGGCGCAGGGGCCGCGGCCGTCGGGGCGCGGTGGTGCCCCCTCGGGGCGTGCAGGTGTGCGGGGTCCGGCGATTGGTGGTTCCGGTCCGGTGGCTGCCGGGCCCGGTACTGGCCCGATGGAGGCGGATGCGCGCCTGTCGGAGCGCGGCGCTCCTCCTGCGGGGCGGGCTGGTGTGCAGCGTTCGACGACGGCCGGGGGATCTCGCCCGGAGGCGCCGGACGGGCAGCCCGTAGCGCCCGCCATCGCCCCGGCCGGGCGGGTGCGGCGCGGGGAGACTCCCGTGCCGCCGCCGACTGTGGAGCGTGGCGGCCGTGGTCCGGCGGTGCAGCGTTCGGTCTCCGGCGGTCCGAGCTCTGTCGAGCCGGGTGTCCGGTCGGCGGAGCCGCGAGGTGCTGCGGTGCCTGTCGTGGTTCCCGCCGGTCGGGTGCGGCGCGGGGAGCGTCCAGCACCCCCGGTCGTCGTGGCCGATGCCGGCCCGGCGGCCGTGGGCGCCTCCCGTGCCGGGCGCGCTGCGAGCGTGCAGCGCTCGGTGTCCGCGGGCCCTGCCGCTGTCGCTGCTGCCGCTGCTGCCGCTGCTGCCGGCTCTGCCCTCGCCCCCGGCCCGGTCGAGCCGACCGTGCGACCGGTGTTCTCCGCCGATGCGTCGACGCCTGCCGCAGCCCCCGCCGTCCCCGCCGGTCGCGGGGGGCGTCCTGCGTCCGCGTCCGTTGCCCCCTCCGGTGGCCGTGTTCCGAGCGTGCCGTTGGTGCGACTCACCCCGCCGAGCGCCCCGCCGAGCGCCTCGGCGTCCCCGGCGGTCCCCGCGATGGTCCAGCGGCTGCCGGTCGCCGGGCCCGCCGGCCCGGCCGTGCCCGCGTCCGCGGCGCCTCCGCTGCCGGGCGGTGGCGCCTGGGCTCCGGGCGTCGCGGGGGGCGGCTTCGGCGGACCGGGGGCGGGCGGGGAGTCGCTGTTGCGCACCGGGTCGTGGTCGTGGACCGCGCCGTCGCGGGACGGCGCGGGTTCGTCCTCAGGGTCGTCCGGGCCGGCGCGGCCGTCGACGGATACCGCCCGGGTGCTGCAACGGGTGGCGGAGCAGGCGGGGTTGCACGGGGTGCCGTTGACCGCCGTACCGGCCCGCACTCCGGTGACCGTCCAGACCGCCGCCTCGTCCCCGCCGCCGACCGCGGCCCCGCCCGCTCAGCCGGGCGGCGGATCGTCGACCGGGCCCACGTCGGGGGCCGACCTCGACGAACTGGCCCGGCGCCTGATCGAGCCCGTCGGACGGCTGCTGCGCGCGGAGTTGCGCAGGGGGAGGGAGCGCGCCGGGCGGCCGTACGACGGCCGTCGCTGAGCGCTCGGGGCGCGGTGGGCAGACGGGCAGTGGCAGGTGGCAGGTGGTAGGCGGGCAGGGCGACGGAGGCAGGAATGACCGACAACATCTTCGCGACGAGCGTGTTCTTCAAGCTCACGATCGGTGGCAACGATCTGGGCGAGTTCACGACGTGCTCGGGGCTGGGCGCCGAGGTCGAGATCCACCAGTACGCCGAGGGCGGCAACAACGGGTTCTCCTGGCAGTTGCCGGGCCGGATCACCTGGTCGAACATCACGCTCACCCGCGCGGTCACCGCGGACACCGTCAAGATCGCCCGCTGGCTGGACGAGACCGTGCGGCGGGTCCAGCCCAAGAACGGTGAAATCGTGGCCCTGCGGCCCGACCTGAGCCCCATCGTCAGCTGGCAGGTGCTCGGCATCGTGCCCGTCCGCTGGCAGGGCCCGTCGTTCGACCCGGCGAACTCGCAGGCGGCGATGGAGTCCCTGGAGATCGCCCACGCCGGGCTGCGCCCGTCATCGTGACGGCGCGCCGCACCCGGCGCAGGCCACCCATCGGACGACGAACGGAAGGAGGTGCGGGATGTCAGACGTCCCCGCGAGTGTCACCCGGGCCCAACTGGCCATCATGGAGCCGCCGGCGACGGTCGGCGCCCAGCCCGGCGGGGTGATCGCGAGGCTCCCGCTTCAGTTCAACCCGTCGAGCCTGGTGCTGCGGAAGTCCTCGGAGTGGCGCCGCACCCCGTCCCGGATGGCCGCCGAGTCCGCGCTGCCCGAGTTCGTCGGCAGCGGGCCCCGCTCGCTGTCCATGGAGGTGTTTCTCGATGCGACGGCGACCCATGACGACTCCGTGGAAAAGGCGGTGGAGCAGCTGATGACGGCCTGTGTGCCGACTCCGGCCAGCCTGGCGCGCAAGAAGCCGGCGAGCCCGTGGATCCGGCTGGACTGGGGCACGTCGTCGACGACGTCGTTCAACGGCGTGCTGACCGGCCTTCAGGTCACCTACTCGCTGTTCGACGTCGACGGCAAGCCGCTGCGGGCCACCTGCTCGTTCACCATCGACGAGGCCAGTGTCGACACGCCGGGCCAGAACCCGACCTCCGGCTCGATGGAGGCGCGCAGCACCCACCGGGTGATCGCGGGCGACAGCCTGCCGCTGCTGGCCTGGCGCGAGTACGGCGACGCGACGGCCTGGCGCACCATCGCCGAGGCCAACGACATCGACGACCCGATGGTGCTCGTCCCCGGGGTGGAACTGATCGTGCCGGGGATCGACGAGCCCACCCGAGGAGGGCGGTCATGACCACTCCCGAGGCACGCGGCGGCCGCTCCTTCGCCGCGGATCCGATCGTCGAGGCGCCCGGCCCGCTGCCGCCGGTCTGGGCGGCCCAGCTGGTCTCCTGCGACATCGAGGAGAGCACGGGCCTGCCCGACACGGCCGTGCTGATGTTCCGCGACGCGGACCACACCTTCCTCTCCGCGACCGGGGTCACCATCGGCACCCGGCTGCGGGTCTCCGTGATGACGGTGCAGGGCAACGCGCAGGTGCGGCTGTTCACCGGCGAGGTGACGGCGCTGGAGCTGGACGTGGACACCACCGGCTCGTTCACCGTGGTGCGGGCGTCCGCCATCACCCACCGGCTGATGCGCGGGCGCCGGGTGAAGGCGTTCCGCAACATGTCGACGGCGGACATCGTCCGTCAGGTCGCCGCGGGCGCCGGGCTCGGTTGCGGCCGGGTCGACGCGTTCCCCGTCGTCCACGAGCAGCTGTCGCAGGCCAACGTCTCGGACTGGGAGTTCCTCCAGTACCTGGCGCAGGAGAGCGGTGCGCAGGTGCGGGCGGACGACGAGGGGCTGCTGGAGTTCGTCAAGCCCGAGCAGGCCTCCTCGGCCCCGGCCCCCTCGACGCCCGCTCCGCAGAACCCGCTGGTCCTGGAGTACGGCCGCAACCTGTTGGAGCTGCGCGGTGTGCTGACGGGCGGCGGCGGGGCGGACACCGTCGAGGTGCGCGGCTGGAACGTCCTCACCAAGAAGGCCCTGGTCGCCACGGAGCCGTCGGTGGCCAGCGAGACGGTGCGGCCCGGGATGAGCCCGTCGACGGCGGCCGCCGCCTTCTCGGGGCAGGCGCGGATGACCGTCACCGACACCCCGTACCGCACGCAGGCGGAGACGGCGGCCGCGGCCGGCTCGGTCGCCGCCTCGGTGGCCGCCGGGTTCGGTGAGCTGGAGGTGGTCGTCGAGGGCAACCCGAAGCTGCGGGCGGGCGTTCCGGTCGCCCTGGGCAACGTCGGCGCCGCCTTCTCGGGCCGCTACACGGCCACCGCGGTGCGCCACCTGCTGGAGCCCTTCCGCGGCTACCGGACGACTGTGGTGGTCAGCGCGGCGCCGGACCGCTCCCTCGCGGGGCTCGTCGCCGGGGGCGGCGCGGTGCCGCGCGGGCCGCGGATGCCCGGCCTGGCCGTCGCCGTGGTCACCGACGTCCGGGAGCCGGGGGGCGCGCAACGCGGCTGGGTGCGGCTGAAGTTCCCGTGGCTGGACGACACCTACGTCTCCGACTGGGTGCGCACCGTCCAGTGGGGCGGGCAGGGCGGCGGCGGTGTGTTCAGCCCCGAGGTGAACGACGAGGTGCTGGTCGGCTTCGAGCAAGGCAGCCTGGACAGCCCGTACGTGCTGGGCGGCCTCTACAACGGCGTCGACAAGCCCTCGCCGCACGAGGTGCCGCTGGTCGACCCGGCCGGCGGGAAGGTCAACCGCCGCTCGCTGGTCTCCCGTTCGGGCCACCGCCTGGAACTGCTGGACGTGCCGGGCGGCCAGTCCGGCGTCCGGCTGGCCAGCGGGGACCGGAAACTGGAGGTGCGGCTGGACGAGCAGCGCGGCGAGATCGTCCTGACCGTCTTCGGCGCGGCCGGTGCGGCGGCGGCGAGTTCGGTGCGGCTTTCCTCCACCGGCATCACCATCGACGCCGGCGCCGGGACGGTGAACCTGCGCGGGGGATCGGTGAACGTCACCGGCCGTACGGGGGTCACCGTGGACGGCGGCGCACTGGCGGTGCTCAAGGCGGCTCTCGTGCGCATCAACTGAGTCACCGTCAGCTGAATCACCGTCAGTGTGGACCGACCCTCCGGCCCCCTCGAACCACCCGATTGGAGAACGCAGATGCCCCCCGCAGCCCGGATGGGTGACACCACCAGCGACGGCGGTGCCATCACCACCCCGCCACCAGGCGCCCTCGCGGCGGCGACCGTGCTGATCGGCGGCCGCCCGGCCGCCGTCACCGGCAGCCTGCACGTGTGCGTGCCGCACGTGGAACTCGGGCCCGGCAACGTCGTCATGCCCAGCCCCACGGCGGCGGCCGGGGGCCTGGTCCTGATCGGGGGGCTGCCCGCGGCGCGGATGGGCGACCAGACGGCCTGCGGCGCGAAGATCGTCACCGGCGCCCTCAACGTGCTGATCGGGGGCGTCGCGTGAGCGGCTTCATCGGGCGAGGCTGGGCCTTCCCGCTGCGGGTGAACGCCACCGGCGGCATCGGCATGGTGGACCGGGACCGGGAGATCGAGGAGGCCATCCGGCTGATCCTCGGCACCGCCCCCGGGGAGCGGCCGATGCGCCCGGAGTTCGGCTGCGGCATCCACGAGTACGTGTTCGCGCCGAGCGACGGCGGCACGGCGGGCCGGATCGCGCGCGAGGTGCGCACCGCGCTGGAACGCTGGGAGCCGCGGATCGAGGTGGACGACGTCGTGATCGCCTTCGACACCGTCGACGACGGCACGCTCTACATCGACGTCCACTACACCGTGCGGTCCACCAACGACCGCCGCAACCTGGTCTTTCCCTTCTACACCATCCCGAGCTCGCCGGACGCCCCGGACGTCCAGGACGTCCCGGGTGCCCTGGGCGCCGTGACCGGGGGAGTGAGCTGATGGCGCTGCCCTCCCCGAACCTGGACGACCGCCGGTTCCAGCAACTCGTCGACGAGGCCAAGCGGTTCGTCCAGCAGCGGGCCCCGGAGTGGACCGACCACAACGTGTCCGACCCCGGGGTCACCCTGATCGAGACCTTCGCGTACATGGTGGACCAGCTGCTCTACCGGCTGAACCGGGTGCCGGAGAAGAACTACTCCGCCTTCCTCGACCTGCTGGGCGTCCGGCTCTTCCCGCCGGCCGCGGCGACCGCCGAGGTCGACTTCTGGCTGTCGGCCCCGCAGCCCGAGACGGTGCTGCTGCGGGCGGGCACCGAGGTGTCCACGCTGCGGACCGAGACCGAGGAGGCGGTGGTGTTCTCCACCGCCGAGGACCTACCCGTCGTCCCCAGCTCCCTCGACCGGCTGGTCACCGTCTCCGCCGCGGGGGAGCAGACCGACGCCACGGCGCGGCTGGCCGACGGCGTGGACGTGCCGTGCTTCCAGCCGCGCCCCCAGGTCGGGGACGCCATGCTGTTCGCGCTGCCCGCCGTCGTGCCGCGCTGCATCCTCGTCGTCCGGCTGGACAGCCGGGTCGAGGGCGTCGGCGTCGACCCCCCCCCGCCCCCCCGGGCCGGGCGTGGGGCGCGCCGGGGCGGGCCGGGGCCGGCCACGTCCTTGGAGAGCAGCGGGTAACCGGAGCGGTAGCCGTAGACCATCCGGACGTACCCGGAGCAGTCGAAGGCGCCGTAG
>NZ_JBHWIJ010000393.1:0-6644 GCF_042732255.1 Kitasatospora sp. NPDC059803
GGGGGCGGGGCGGGGGGGGGCGGGGCGCGGGGCGTCGGCCCCCTCGGTGCGCCTCCCCCACCCCCCCCCCGGCCGCGCGCGGCGCCCCCGCCCCCCGCGCCGCGGGCGCGCCCCCCCGCCCCCGGGGGCCCCCCCGGATCGGGGCGCCGGCCGGGGCGCCCTCGACCAGGCGGCCGCGGTCGAGAGCGGCGCCGTCGGCCACCGCGAGGAGGGCCAGCACGGCGGCCGGGGCCTTCACCCGGTCGGCGAGCAGCCCGTCGAGCCTGGCGGTGAGCGGGCGGGCGGCCGGCCCCAGGAGGGCGGCGACGCGGGCCGCGCGGACGGCCGTCCGGTCGAACCACGCCCCGTCATCGGCGCGCCGCAGGACGCCGTCCAGGATCGGGACGACCTCGGCCGCGGCCCCGGTGATCCGCCACAGCGCGTCGGCCACCGCCAGGTCGGCCTCCAGCACCGGCGAGGTGTCGGGCGCGCCTCCGGCGCTGAGCGCGGCGCGCAGGGCGGGGGCCAGCGAGAGGGCCCCGGGGCCCAGGTCGGCGGCGGCCCGGGCGGCCTCGGCGACCGCGTACGGGCCGGCCGCGAGCCGGTCGGCGAGTACCCCGAGCAGCGCCTCGGGATCACCGGTGAGGTCGTACAGCGCCCGGGCCGCCGCGACGGAACCGGGCACCTCCCGCAGCGCGGCGGCGGCGCGGTCACGCTCCGCCGCCGGGCCGTCCACCGCGACGGCCGCGACGGCGGCCGCCGCCTCCGGGCGGTGCGGCAGCACCGCGCACAGCTCGGGCAGGGCCGGGGCGGCCGCGCGGCCCCACTGGCGCACCAGGCGGAACAGCTGGTGGTGCTCGTTGCCGCCGAGCTGCCCGGCCGTCAGCCGGGCGCGGACGGCGGCGAGCAGCTCGGGGTCGAAGGGGAACGGCGCGTCGGCGGGGGCCCGCTGGCCGGCCGCGGCCTCCAGCGCGCGCGGGCTCCGGCCCAGGGCACGGGCGAGCAGCGGGGCCGCCGTCCGGGGTGCGACCAGGACGAGCGCGGCCAGGGCCTCGTCGGCGGGCCCGTCCTCGGCCTGCGCGGCCCGGGCGGCCAGCCCCGGAGCGGCCTCGGCGGCGGCCGGGCCGAGGTTGCCGAGCAGGTGCACCACGTCGGGGTCGGCGACGAGCTGGGCGAGCGCCGGAAGCAGCCGCCGGGGCGCGCTGCGCGACAGCTGGCAGGCGTGGTCGGCCGCCCAGACGGCCTCGGCCCGCACCTCGGGGCGCTCGTCGCGCAGGGCCCGGTCGAGCAGGGCGTAGGCGGCGTCGCGGTCGGCGGGCGTCTCGCGCAGCAGCAGCTCCTCGGTGATCACGCGCAACGGCTCCCGGCGGTCCAGGTCGTACCGGTCGGCGGCGACCGGGTCGGCGGGCAGCAGGGCGAGGACAGCGGCGTGGTGGGCGCCCGTCCACGGCTCGCCCGCATCCAGCCCGGCGAGGACCGCGGCCAGGCGCAGCGGCGCCGGCGTGCCCTCGCCCAGCAGCGGCCCGGCCTCGGCCGCGGCCCCGGACCGGTCCAACCGGCCGAGGGCGGTGAGCAGTTCACCGCGGACGACAGGGTCGGCCTCGCTCGCCCAGCGGCGGCGCAGCGCGGACAGGGCGGGCTCGACGGCCCTGGTCTGGCCGACGGCCCAGGCGGCGGCCTGCCGGACGCCGGCGCTGCCGTCCGCCAGCAGCGGCAGCAGCAGCGGGAGTTGGCCGACGACGGCGGCCCGGACGGGAGCGGGCGGGCCCTCCCCGCCACCACCCCGCTCCCCGTCCCGCGCTCCGTCCCGTTCCCCGTCCCACTCGCCCTCGCCCTCGGCCAACCCGCCGAGCAGGCCCAGGACTTCGACCGTCCCGCAGCCGGCCGCCGCGATCCGGGCCAGATAGGGGACGGCGTCCGCGCTGGCCGTGTACACCGAGCCTTGGTGGAGGATGCACGAGTAGAGCTCGGCGAGCGCCTCGTCGGCCTGCTCGCCGCCGGCGGCGAGCGCGCGCAGCAGGCCGGGCAGGTCTTCGGCGGGTCCGTAGGCGTGCGACACGGACGCCCAGGGGTGGGCGTCGAGTCCGTCGAGGGCGTGGGCGAGGTCCATGGGCGGATCATCGCAGCCGCCACCGACAGTACTTAGGCGTCCCGTAGTGCTCAGGCCTCCCGGCGGGTCAGGCGTCCCGGCGGGTCAGGCGTCCCGGCGGGTCAGGCTGAGGGCGGCCAGGGTGAGGGCGACGGCGAGGTAGCCGACGAGGGTGGCCAGGCAGCCGGCCGCGCCGAGCCGGTCGGTGCCGCCCGCGGAGGCGACGGTGCTGCCCAGGCCCTCGAAGACGCTCTGCAGGCCGAACCGGGTGGCGCCGTCACCGAGCGGCGCCAGCAGCATCGGCGAGAGGAAGAACAGGCCGAACAGCACGGCGACGGCGCCCGCGGTGTGGCGCACCAGGAAGCCGAGCGCCAGGCCGAGCAGGGCGAAGACGGACAAGAACACGCCGCAGCCGACGACGGCGCGCGCCACGCCCGGGTCGCCGAGCGACACCGCCAGGTGCTTCCCGGCCAGGGCCCGTTGGCCGAGCAGGAAGGTCAGGAACGCCAGCAGCTGCCCGAGCAGCGCCGACACCCCGCCGACCACCAGCGCCTTGGCCGCGAGCACCTGGCCCCGCCGGGGCACGGCGGCCAGGGTGCTGCGGATCTGGCCGGTGGTGTACTCGCTGGAGGCGGCCAGGGTCCCCAGCGTGCCGATCGCCAGGACAGCGACGTAGAAGCCGCCGGAGAAGCCGTAGCGGACGGGGTCGAAGCGCTCGCGCTGGACGGCCGTCCAGACGTCCCAGTTGTCGGCGGCGCTGCCGTAGTCGATCAGGCCGATGAACAGGGCGGCGGCGAGCGCGACGACGGCGGTGAGCGGGGTCGCGCGGACGCTGCGCAGCTTGACCCACTCGCCGGCCAGTGCGCCGCGGGTGGTGGGGGCGGTCATGTGGTCCTCTTTCCGGACGTACTGGCGGGGGCGGTCATGTGGCCCTCTTTCCCGACGTAGTGGTGGTGGCCGTCATGCGGTCCGCCTTCCGGACGTACCGGTGGTGGCGCGGTAGTCGACGGTCTCGCCGGTGGCGTCCAGGAACGCCTGCTCCAACGAGGCCTGCCGGAGAGTGAGTTCGTGGACGCCGAGGCCGTGCGCGGCGGCCAGCTCGCCGATCGCCGCCGGTTCCAGGCCGCCGACGGCCAGTGCCCCGCCGGGCTCCTCGGTGACCGGGGCGGCCCCGGCGGCGCGCAGCAGCCGGGCCAGTTCGGCCGGCCGGGCGCAGCGGACCAGGACGTCGGTGCGCGCGTTCTCGGCGAGGAAGTCGGCGGTGGGGCGGTCCGCGACGAGCCGGCCGCGCCCGATGATCACCAGGTGGTCGGCGGTGACGGCCGTCTCGCTCATCAGGTGCGAGGAGAGCAGGACGGTCCGGCCCTCGGCGGCCAGGTCGCGCAGCAGGGTGCGGATCCAGTGCACGCCCTCCGGGTCGAGCCCGTTGACCGGTTCGTCGAGCAACAGGACGGGCGGGTCACCGAGCAGGGCGGCGGCGATGCCGAGGCGCTGCTTCATGCCGAGGGAGAACCGCCCGGCCTTGCGGCGGGCCACCTGCTCCAGGCCGGTGCGAGCCAGCACCTCGCGGACCCGGGACGGCCCGATGCCGTTGGTGACGGCGATGCCGAGCAGGTGGTGGTAGGCGGAGCGGGCGGGGTGGACGGCGCCGGCGTCGAGCAGCGCCCCGACTTCCCTCAGCGGGTGGCGCAGGGCCGCGTACGGCCGGCCGTTGACGGTCGCTCGCCCGCTGGTCGGGGCGTCCAGGCCGAGGATCATCCGCAGCGTGGTGGACTTGCCCGAGCCGTTCGGCCCGAGGAAGCCGGTGACCTGTCCCGGCCGGACCGTGAAGGTCAGCCCGTCCACGGCGACGGTGCCGCCGTAGCGCTTGGTGAGGTCGCGTACCTCGATCATCGTGGTGCCTTTCCGGGTTTCCCGGTCGGCCGAGGGGGCCGACGCGGGCTCCACGCTCCCGCCCGGGCCCGGTACGGGGCGTCCCGCCGTGGGGGGAGATCACGGCGTTCGGCGGGGCCGGCCTCTGCCCGTGGTCGTAGGCCCACAGGGCGATGCCGCGCGCGGGGGCCGCCGCTAGCCTGGGGAAATGCCCCGTGCTCCGCATCCGCCGGTGACCAGGAGGCTGCGCCCGGGCCACTGGGTCGCGGTCGACCTGACGGTCTCGCTGGCCCTGACCGTGCTCACCTGGTTCCGGGTGCTGGACGCCTACCGGGTGTTCGACCCGCACCACCGCGGCTACCCGAAGCCGACGTCGGCGGAGCTGGTGACGGTGCTGGTGTGCGTGGTGGCGGTGGGCGCGGCCGCCGGGCTGCGCCGGCTCGCGCCGGTGGCCGCGGCCGGGGTGGTGTTCGCCGCCTGGGCGGTGGTGGTCGCGGTGGCCGGGCAGCTGACGATCGCCAACCTGGCCGGGTTCCTGGTGGTGGTCGCGGCGGCGATGGTCGTCTACCTGGTCGCGGCCGCCGGGCCGATGCGGCTGGGCCTCACCGTCCTGGCGTTCGGCCTGGTCGGGGCCGGGCTGAGCCGGTTCGGGTCGCGCGAGCTGTGGAACAACCTCGTGCTGTCCGCGCTGGAGGTCGTCACCGCGTGGGCGCTCGGCTGCGCGGTGGCCCGCTACCGGGCGTACGGCGCCGAGTTGCGCCGGCACCAGGTCGACCTGGCCACGGCGGAGCTGGCCGAGGAGCGGATCCGGCTGGCCCGGGAGCTGCACGACGTGATCGCGCACAGCATGAGCGTGGTCAACGTCCAGGCCGGGTACGGCCGTTTCGTGATCGGGCGGAATCCGGCGCAGGCCGAGCAGGCGCTGGCCGCGATCCAGGCGGTGAGCCGGGACGCGATGGTCGAGATGCGCGGCCTGCTGACCGTCCTGCGCGGCGCCGACGGGGCCGGGCTCGCGCCCGCGCCCCGGCTGGCCGATCTGGACCGGCTGGTGGCGAGCAGCGCCGAGGCCGGGGTGCGGGTGGAGCTGCGGGTGGGCGGCGTGGTCCGGGAGCTGTCCGACGGGGTCGAGCTGTCCGCGTTCCGGATCGTCCAGGAGGCGCTGACCAACGTGGTGAAGCACGCGCACGCGGCCGAGGCGCGGGTCGCCGTGGAGTTCGAGGAGGAGGCGCTGGTGCTGGAGGTGAGCGACGCCGGTCGCGGCGGGCCGGTCGGGGTCGGCGGGCACGGATTGGCGGGAATGGCCGAGCGGGTCGGGCTGTACGAGGGCCGGTTGGAGGCCGGGCCGCTGCCGGGCGGCGGGTTCCGGGTGCGCGCCGTGCTACCGCTGGCCGACGCGGGCGGGCAGGAAACGTCGTGACGGGAGACGCCGCGAACGGGGCACCCGCCGGCCCACCGATCCGGGTCGTGGTGGCCGACGACCAGACCCTGGTACGGGCGGGCCTGGCCGGGATCGTGGCCGCCGCCGACGGCTTCGAGGTGGTGGGCGAGGCCGCCGACGGGGCGCAGGCCGTCCGGCTGGCCCGCGCCGGGCAGCCGGACGTGGTGCTGATGGACATCCGGATGCCGGGCACGGACGGCCTGGCGGCCACCCGGCAGATCACCGCCGAGAGCGCCGTGCGGATCCTGATCCTCACCACCTTCGACCTCGACGAGTACATCTACGGCGCGCTGCGCGCGGGGGCGTCCGGCTTCCTGCTGAAGTCGACCCCGCCCGAGGAACTGCTGGCCGCGATCCGGGTGGTCGCCGCCGGGGAGGCGCTGCTGGCCCCGAGCGTCACCCGCCGGCTGATCCGCGAGTTCGCCGCCCGGCCCGCCGCCGAGCCGGCGACCGCCGCACCCGGCGGCGACGAGCGGGAGCGGGTCCTGCGCGCCGTCACCGGGCGGGAGTTGGAGGTGCTGACACTGATCGGCCGCGGGTTGACCAACGCCGAGATCGCCGAGCAGCTGTCCGTCAGCACCGGCACGGTCAAGACGCACGTCGGCCACCTGCTGGCCAAGCTCGCCGCCCGGGACCGCGTGCACCTGGTGATCACCGCCTACCGCGCGACCCTCGTCGAGCCCTGACGGCCGCCCCCCCCCGGCGCGCGGGGGGGGGGCGGGGGGCCCCCGGGGGGGGCGTATGGGGCCCCCCAGGGGCCCGGCGGCGCCGCGGCCGTAGCCGCCGCGCTGCTGCTCGGCGTCGACGAGCAGGCGCCAGAGGCCGGAGCGGGGGCGGTCGTCCGGCTGCTCGGGGTTGAACCTGATGTCGAAGAACGCCATCACGAAGCCGACCGGCCGTTCCCCGTCCATGATCAGCCGGGGCCAGGCGGTGTCCCCGTGGGCGTACGCCTCGGCCAGCGACGTCGCCACCGACGCGACCAGGGCCTCCTGGTCGGGGCGCACCTTCAGGGCGAGGGCGGCGTCGATGGTGTCGGGGGTGATCCGGGCCAGGCTCAGTGCGGAGGACATGGCGGGCAGCCTACGAAGCGGGGCCGCCCGCCGTCGCCCGCTTTTCGAGGCCGAAGCGCGGTCGAGGCCGAGGCGCGGTCGGGGCCGAGGCGCCGTCCGGCTACGGCAGGTTGCGGGCCATGACGATGCGCTGGACCTGGTTGGTCCCCTCGTAGATCTGGGTGATCTTCGCGTCCCGCATCATCCGCTCCACCGG
>NZ_JBHWIJ010000394.1:0-3085 GCF_042732255.1 Kitasatospora sp. NPDC059803
CCCGCGAGGGGGGCGCCCCCCGGAGCGCCGCCCGGAAGCCTGAGGTCCCCGTGGGCGAGCGGGGGGGGCCCGGGGGCCGAGCCCGGGGCGATCCCGGGGCGATCCATCGGACCGATCCACCAGACGGTGCGCCGGGCGGGATCGCCGGGTAAAACCACCCGATCGGACTGTTCGAGTCCGCCTATGATCGGCGGTACCCAAACCGCCCCCTCCGCCCGCACCACCCCTCGGGCGAAGCCTTCCCCTCGGAGCCCCGATGTCACAGCCGCTGGCCGACGCCGTCCGGTCCCTGATGGACCGTGCCCGCACCGACCTCGCCGAACTGGTCGCCTTCCCCTCGGTCGCCGACCCGCGCCAGTTCCCGGTCGAGGAGTGCGAGAAGGCCGCCCGCTGGGTCGCCGACGCCTTCGCCGCCGAAGGCCTGACCAACGTCCAACTGCTGGACACCCCGGACGGCACCCAATCCGTCTACGCCGAACTGCCCGGCCCCCAGGGCGCGCCGACCGTGCTGCTCTACTCGCACTACGACGTCCAGCCCCCGCTCGACGAGAACGCCTGGCTCAGCCCCGCCTTCGAACTGACCGAGCGTGACGGCCGCTGGTACGGGCGCGGCGCCGCCGACTGCAAGGGCAACATCCTGATGCACCTGACCGCACTGCGGGCGCTGCGGCAGGCGTACGGCGACGGCTACCCGGTCGGCCTGAAGATCATCGTCGAGGGCTCGGAGGAGCAGGGCACCGGCGGCCTGGAGCGCTACGCCGAGGCCCACCCCGAACTGCTCGCCGCCGACGCCATCATCATCGGCGACACCGGCAACTTCGCCCCCGGCCTGCCCACCGTGACCGCCTCGCTGCGCGGCATGACGGTCGTCGAGGTCGCGGTCACCACCCTGGCCGG
The DNA here is from genome assembly GCF_042732255.1 of Kitasatospora sp. NPDC059803. Taxonomy (NCBI): domain Bacteria; kingdom Bacillati; phylum Actinomycetota; class Actinomycetes; order Kitasatosporales; family Streptomycetaceae; genus Kitasatospora; species Kitasatospora sp. NPDC059803. The sequence continues at coordinate 898 of NZ_JBHWIJ010000394.1, forward strand.
CAACCTGCACTCCGGCGCCTTCGGCGGCGCCGCCCCGGACGCGCTGCAGTCGCTGGTCCGGATGCTCGCCTCGCTGCACGACGAGCACGGCGACGTCGCGGTGGCCGGACTGACCGGCGGCCAGACCTGGAGCGGTGTCCAGTACCCGGAGGAGCAGTTCCGCTCCGACGCCAAGGTGCTCGACGGCGTCGCCCTGACCGGCACCGGTACCATCGCCGACCGCCTGTGGGCCCGCCCCGCGATCACCGTCCTCGGCATCGACGCCCCGCCGGTGATCGGCGCCACCTCCTCCGTCCAGGCCGCCGCCAAGGCCCTGGTCAGCCTGCGCGTCCCGCCGGGCAACGACCCGACCGCCGCCCAGGACGCGCTGGTCGCCCACCTGGAGGCGCAGGTCCCGCTCGGCGCCCGTCTGACCGTCGAACGCCAGGGCACCGGCGCCCCGTTCAACGCCGACACCACCGGCCCGGCGTACGAGGCGATGGGCGAGGCCATGGCCGAGGCCTTCGGCACCGAGATGGTCGCCTCCGGCGAGGGCGGCTCGATCCCGCTCTGCAACACGCTGCGCTCGCTCTACCCGAAGGCCGAGATCGTGCTGATCGGCGTCGAGGAGCCGACCACCCAGATCCACGCGGTCAACGAGAGCGTCGACCCGCAGGAACTGGAGCGGATGGCCCTCTCCGAGGCCCTGTTCCTCCGCCGCTACGCCGAACTGCGCTCGGTCTGACGCGCGTTGGTCCGGGGACCGCCATCGGCGGTCCCCGGCACCGGCCGCCCGCCCCGGAACCTGCGGGCGGCACCCGTCACCACCGCGTAACCGACCGCACCCACCGCGAGCCCGGCCCCGGCGCCGAAGCAGAACTCCGGGATCAGGTTCCGCCGCAGCGGGGCCAGCCGGTGCAGCACTCCGGCCGCCGTCGCCGCGCCCAGGGCCGTGACGGCGGCCCGGCGCGCCCGGGGAGCGAGTGCCACGGCCGGGCGGACCGACTCCACGCCCCGCACCGCCCGCACCGCCCAGCCCGCCATCGCGGCCAGGGCCAGCGCCGAACTGCCGTACTGCAGCGCCGAGTAGAGCGGAACCCCGGCCACCTCCCGGTCCAGCACCGGCAGCAGCCGGACACCCAGCCGGCCCTCGTGGGTGAACGCGTCCCAGCCGACGTGGGTGGCCGCACCGATCGCCGCCGACGCCGCGAACCACGCCGCCCCCGTACCCGCCCCGCCTCCGGCGGGCCGCCGGACCGTCAGCGCCTCGGCCGCGCCCGCCCACCGGTCGGGCAGCAGCGCCACCAGCGGCGCGCGCAGCAGACCGTGCCAACCTGCCACCAGCGCGCCCGCGATCGCCACGTCCAGCGTCGGCACGGCCCACCAGCGGTGCGTCAGACCGCCGTGGCCGTACACCCCGGGCAGCAGCGACTCGGCGAAGAACGGGACGTCGGGCGCCATCGATCCGGCGACCAGCGCCGAGGCGACCAGCGGCCCGCGCTCCCCGGCGGCGCGCAGCAGGGGCAGGACGGCGGCGGGGTGGCTCAGTGTGAACGGCATGTCCCCATCCTCCCGCCCCTGCCGGGCCATCAGTCAACGCCCGGGGACAGCGGCCAACACCTCTGGACCGCCCGGCACCCGGGCTCGTCAGGCGCCCCGGGCGGCTACGCCGCGTCCGCCGTGCTGGCCAGGCCGAGCGCGACCCGGCGGCCCGCCTCCAGGTAGCGCAACTCGCCGCTGCGGCGGGCGTCCAGGGCGGCGGCGAGGCGACGGTAGCGGCTCGGGGGCAGCAGGTCGGCGGCCTCGTCCAGGGTGACGAAGCGCCAGTCGCGCAGCTCCTCCGCCTGGAGCAGCAGGTTCTGGCGGGCGGCGGCGTCCAGTTGGCCGCCGTCGTACATCAGGCGCAGGCCGCCGCGGCGCGGGCCGGTGCGCGGCTCCCAGTCGACGGCGAGCAGGCGCAGCCCGGTCGGGTCGAGCCGCAGGCCCAGTTCCTCGGCGGTCTCGCGCAGGGCCGCGTCGGTGGGGGCCTCACCGCGTTCGACCACGCCTCCGGGGAAGTCCCAGTCGGGTTTGTAGACCGGGTCGACCAGCAGGACGCGGGGGTGTTTGTGGGTATTAATGTGCGCGGGTGCCGCGGGGTGGGCGGGGGGGGGGGGGGGGTGGGGGTTTGGGGCTGGGGCGGGCGCCTGGCGGGCGCGTTCGGGGGTGC
>NZ_JBHWIJ010000394.1:3095-4433 GCF_042732255.1 Kitasatospora sp. NPDC059803
CGCTCTCCCCCCCGCTGGCGGCTCTGCTACACGCCACCCCCCCCCCCCGCGGAGGCCACGGTGTCCCCGGTCGGGTCGGGGGTCTGGACGATCGGGCAGCGGGCGGCGCCGACGCGGACCAGTTCGGCGATCCGGTGGGCGGTCTCGCGGGGGGTGAGCTCGCTGGTGTCGAGCATCCGGGCGTCCTCGACCAGCCAGCGCCGGGCGGCCCGGTAGCGGGCCACGTGTTCGAAGCACCACATGCGGACCCGCTCGCTGGCCTCCGGATCTCCCGGGCACTCGTCGCGGTGGGCGATGCGGTGACGCAGGATCGTTTCTTCTGGGTCCAGGACGAAGTGGTGCACCGCTATGCCATGGGAGGCGAGGTCGCCGAAGATCTCGTCCCGGTAGTCCTCCCTGAGCAGGGTCATCGGGACCACCAGCGGGCCCGCGACCTCGCTGAGCAGCGCGGCCGCCGTCTCGGGGACGAGCCGGCGCCAGGCCGCCAGGTCCTGGAAGTCGGACACCGTCGCCAGCCGGTCGGCGGGGAGCATCCGGCGCAGGCCGAAGCCCACCAGCTCGGGATCGAAGAGCACGCTCCCGGGCAGCAGTTCCACCAGCTCGCGGCAGGCACTCGTCTTGCCCGCCCCGAATGTGCCATTGACCCAGACGATCACAACGTCCCCTGCCCTCGACTTGCCCCGATGCCGTTCGCACCGGGCAGCGCCCCCGTCGGCCGAACCAGCGCCACCCGTGGTGGTACCCGCGCCACGCCGCTCCCCATACCTCCCCGCCGCGCCCGCCGTTGCGCCCCACCCCGCCCCTTGACAGGGGCATGTGCCCAGGCCAGCCGCCTTCCGGGAGAAATATGTAGACCGGTCTACATCAAAGTTGCACCCTGCTCACACCCTGCGCGCACAGAAAGTCGGCCTGCCCGACTTCCCGTGCGCCATCATCACCCCAGATCACCTCGCATCACCCCCTCCACCCGACTATGTAGACCGACCGACAGATTTCTCCCGGCAATCTCTAGACCGGTCTGCATAATTCAGTAGACCGGTCGACATATTCTCCCCCGCGCCCCTCGCGCGCCCCCCGGCGCCCGCTTGCGCCGCGCGCACCCCAGCACGTACAGAGGAACGATGAAGCTGCTCCCAGTCGGCCGCGTCATCGTCATCGGCTCGGTCAACGCCGACCGCATCCTCCGCTGCCCCGTCCTCCCCGCCCCCGGCGAGACCGTCCTCGCCACCGCCGCCACCCAGGGGTTCGGCGGCAAGGGCGCAAACCAGGCGGTGGGGGGGGGGGGGGGGCGGGGGGGGCCCCCCCCCCCCGGGCGGGGGGGGGGCGGGGCGGCCCCCG
>NZ_JBHWIJ010000394.1:4443-6503 GCF_042732255.1 Kitasatospora sp. NPDC059803
TTCGGCGGCAAGGGCGCCAACCCGGCGGTGGCGGCGGCGCGCATGGGCGCCGCCGCCCACCTGGTCGCGAAGGTCGGGCGCGACGCCGACGGCGAAGCCGCGCTCACCGACCTGCGCGGCGCGGAGGTCGAGACGGGCTCCGTGCTCACCCACCCCGACGCGCCGACCGGGCAGGCGATCGTCATGGTCGACCCCGCCGGCGAGAACAGCATCGTCGTCGTCCCCGGCGCCAACGCCCACCTGACCGCCGCCGAGGTCACCGCCGCACTCGCCCGCCTACACCTGCTCCCCGTCGACGTACTCCTCACCAGCGACGAGGTCCCCGAGGAGTGCATCCGCGCGACCGCCGCCGCCCTGCCGGCCGACGGCACCCACTGGGTGCACAACGCCGCCCCGGCCGGCTCGCTCCCCGACACCGGTCCGACCGGACGCCGCCCCCTGGTCGTCGCCAACGCCGTCGAGGCCCGCCAGCTGACCGGCGCCCCCACCGTCGAGGAGGCGGCCCGGGCCCTCGCCCGCCGCGCCGACGGCGTCGTGCTCACCCTCGGCAGCGAGGGCGCGCTGGTCGCCACCGAGGGACGGTCGGCCCGACTCCCCGCCCCCGCCGTCCAGGTCGTCGACACCACCGGTGCCGGCGACGTCTTCTGCGGCGCCCTCGCCGCCGGACTCGCCCGCGGCGCACCCCTCCCCGCCGCAGCCGCCACCGCCGTGGCCGCCGGCGCGTTCGCCGTCACCGCCCTGGGCGCCCGTGGCGCCCTCCCCCGCCCGACCGACCTCTGACCAGCCACTGCCCGACGGCGCCGGGCTGGCCAGGCGGACCAGGCCGGCCGGGCCAGGCCGGCCGGGCCGGGCCGGGCGGGCCGGGCCGGGCGGACCAAGCAGGCCGGGCGGACCCAGCCTGCCCCGAACAGGGGCACCCGGGCCACAACTCCCGAACGCCCCCGCCCACTTGTCTAGCACTCGACCTACGGCCGGCCCATGTACGACGGGTAGTAGCCGCTGCTGATCCCCGAGATCCGGATCAGCGTCCCCGGCCGCGCCGCCTCGACGTACTGGTTGTTGCCCAGGTAGATCGCCACGTGCTGGATGCCCCGCTTGGTGCCGTTGGGAGACCAGAACAGCAGGTCGCCCCGGCGCAGCTGGCCGGCACTGATGGGCGTGGTCGCCGCGTACTGGTCGTTGGCCACCCGCGGCAGGTTCACCCCGCCGCGCCGGAAGGCCTGCTGCACGAGGCCCGAGCAGTCGTACCCGTCCGGCCCGTTGCCCGCGGTCCGGAACGGCTTGCCCAGCTGGCTCAGCGCGAACTGCACGGCGGACTCGATGCCCTGGTCACCCGCCACCGCACCAGCGGCCGAGCCCGACGAACCCGACGAGGACGACCCGGACGATCCGGACGGCGACGGGGACCCGCCGCCCGTCCGCGCCACGTACACGTCGTAGTGCGTGGTCCAGCGCCACTCCCCCTTGCTGTTCTTGAACCAGTACCGCGACCCGTCCCACCCCTGCTTGATCCCGCCGCTCGACTTCGCACCCGTCGACGGGGACTTCGCCGCGGAGGAGGATCCGCCCCCTGTCCGCGCCACGTACACGTCGTAGTGCGTGGTCCAGCGCCACTGCCCCTTGCTGTTCTTGAACCAGTACCGCGAGCCGTCCCACCCGGCGTGCGCCGGTGCCGACTCGGCGGCCGCGGGGCTGACGCCGGGGCCGACGCCGATCACACCCGCACCGGCCACGATCACGGCCACCATGCCTATCCCCCGGCGCACCCGCGCGGCCCGCGAGGGGCGGACGGGGCGGACGGGGCGGACGTCAGCCGCCCGCTGGTCGGCGGTGGCGGCAGCGTGCTGCCCGGTCGGTTCGTCGGCGGCACCCGGCGCGCCGGTGTTGACGGTGGTCATCCTGCTGTCTTCCCTCACTGCTGCGAACTGCCGCCACGGGGGCGGCTGCGGAATCGGCTACGGACACGCACGTCCCGGTGAGACGGCACGTACGGCTCGGCAGACCCCCGCCCGCCCGCGCCCCCCCCCCGGGCCGGGCGCGCGGGCGGCGCGGCGCCCCCG
>NZ_JBHWIJ010000395.1:0-6483 GCF_042732255.1 Kitasatospora sp. NPDC059803
CCGATGGGGACGCGGGCGGTGAGGGTGTCGCCGGCGCGGATGACGGCGTGGGTGACGTCGTCGGAGCACTCGGTGGGGCCGTAGGCGTTCATCATCGGGATGTGCGGGTGGCGGGCGTGCCACCGGTGGCACAGGTCCGCCGGAAGGGCCTCGCCGGTGACCATCAGCCAGCGCAGGTGCGGGAGTTCGGGGGCGTCGCCCTCGGTGTCCCAGGCGTCCAGGGCGGCGCGCAGCAGCGAGGGCACGACCTCCAGGACGGCGATCTTCTCGTCCCGCGCCATGCCGAACAGGGCGGCCGGATCAGCGGCCATCTCCGTCCCCGAGACCCGGACGGTGCCGCCGACGATGAGCGGGGCGAGCATCTGCCAGACGGAGACGTCGAAGGTGAGCGGCGCGTTCTGGACGACGCCCTCCCCGGCTACCAGGTCGAGGTCCCCGACCTTGGCCCAGAGGTGGTTCATCATCCCGGAGCGCTGGACCATCGCGCCCTTGGGCTTGCCGGTGGAGCCCGAGGTGAACATCACGTACGCCAGGTCCAACTCGCCTCCGACAGAGGCGAGTTCGGCGCCGCTGGTGGAGTCGGACGGGTCGGTCAGCGGCAGGGCGGTGGTCGCCCCGGCGGTGAGCTCGGCGGCCTGCTCCTCGTACCCGGCGCCGACCAGCAGGTGGCGGGCGCCGCCGTCCTCCAGCAGCCCGGTGTTGCGGGCGGCCGGGGCGGTCGGGTCGAGCGGCAGGTAGGCGCCGCCGGCGGCCTGGACGGCCAGCACACCGGTGACGAAGGGGACGCCGGGCTCGGCGAACATCGCGACCACCGAACCGGTGGTGACCCCGGCGGCGGTCAGCCGGGCGGCCAGGCCCGCCGCGCGGGCGACCAGTTCGCGGTAGTCGATCCGCTCGGCGCCGTCGGCCACGGCCACCGCGTCGGGCGTACCGGCCGCGACGGCGCGGACCCGCTCGACCAGGCCCTGGTCGGCGGCGGTGGCCGGATCCCAGGCTCCGAGCAGCCCGAGCGGTTCGCCGGTCGCGCCCAGGCCCACCTGGCCGAGCGGACGGTCCGCGGGCATGGTGGCGAGGGTGCCGAGGAAGGTCTCGAACCGGGCGAGGTGGGTGGCGAGTTCGGCCGGCTCGTACAGCTCGGGGTTGCCGTCGAGGTGGATCTCGACGGTGCCGTCGTCCGCGTTCAGGACCGTCATGATGAGGTCCTTGACGATGCCGGTGGACAGGTTGACCACGACCCCGCGGCAGTCGCCGAAGGCCAGCTCCGGGTCCTGGTTGAGCACGTTGATGAACGGGCCGAAGGCGCGCTGGTCGTCGATCCGCAGGCCGATGTCGCGGCGGACCTTGTCCCCGCGGTAGCGCTGGTGCTTCAGCGTGCCGGCGACCTCGACCCAGGCCGCGCGCAGCAGTTCGGTGCGGGTCATCTCCGGGCGCACCCGGACGGCCAGCGGCAGGTAGTTGGCGAGCATGCCGGGGATCTCGCGGCTGACCGCGCCGACCCGGCCGGTGACCGGCAGGGTGAGCAGCGGCGCCGCGACCCCGGTGACGCGCTGGGTGTAGGCGGCCATCGCGGCGACCATCAGGACCGGCATGGTGACCTTGCCGTCCTGGGCGAGGGCGTGCAGCGCGGCCGTGGTCGCGGGGGAGAGCCGGGCGGTCTCGCGCAGCGCGACCCGGCCGGGGGCCGGCTCCTGCTCGGAGAGCGAGACCAGCTCGGGCACCGCGCCGTGCCGGTCGGAGGTGAGACGGTCCGTCCAGTAGGCGCGGTCCTTCTCGACCATCGACGAGTCGAGGTACTTGCGCTCGGCGTCCAGCAGCCGGTGGAAGGCCGGCATGGCGTCGGCGTCCAGCTCGGCCGGGCCCTCGCCGGCGGCCAGCCGGGTGTAGGCGCTGGACAGCTTGGGGTAGAGCAGCGAGCGGCTGAAGCCGTCCGCGAGGATGTGGTGCATGCACAGGTAGAGCAGGTGGTGCTCCGGGGCGAGCCTGATCAGCGCGCCGCGGAACAGCGGGAAGTCGGTGACCTTCATCGGGTCGGCGTGGTCGGCCCGCATCCACCGCTCGGCGGCCGCCGAGGGCTCCGCCTCGCCGCTGAAGTCCAGTGTCTTGAGCGGGAGCTGGGCGAGCGGGCGGATGATCTGGCCGGGGGCGCCGTCCTCCTCGACGAACTGCACCCGCAGCCCCTCGGCCTCGTGGCCGAGGCGTTGCAGCGCCCGTCCGAGCAGCTCGGCGTCGAGCGGTCCGCGCAGATCGATGTAGTCCGCCATGTTGTAGGCCAGCGGCCCGGCGGCGAACTGCTCGTCGAACCAGATCTCGGCCTGTGCCGCGGTGAGCGGAAGGACAGCGTTCCGGTTTGTCGTCACTGCTTTGCTCTCCGTCATTCTCAGCCTCAGCCCCGCCTTGAAAACTCTCGACCCTCTGACCCCGCCGGCCCCGACCCCGCAGGCCCCGCCCCCGGCGGACCGGTCAGCCGGACACCGTCTGGAGCCCGGCGGCGACGCCCGCCCCGAGGCCCCGGTGCTCGACCCCGGGCAGCAGGCCCTCCGGGCCGACCGAACCGCGCACCCACTCGTCGTGGTAGACGGTGTCCATGTAGCGCTCGCCCAGGTCCGGCGAGATGGTCACGGCGGTCACCCGCTCGCGCGCGCCGCCCGCGCCGTCGCCGTAGTGCTCGTTCAGCCAGCGCAGCGCGCCGCTGACGGCCGTCCCGGTGGAGCCGCCGAACAGGAAGCCGCCGCGCATCAGTTCGCGGCAGGTGCGGACGGTGTCGGTCTCCTCGACGTGCACCGCCCGCTCCACCAGCGACTCGTCCAGCAGCGCGGGCCGCACGCTGGTGCCCAGGCCCGGGATGTGCCGGGTGGCCGGCGGGGCGCCGAAGGTGACCGAGCCGACGCTGTCGACCGGGACGACCCGCACCGAGGGGCGCCGCTCGCGGAAGTACCGGGCGCAGCCCATCAGCGTCCCGGTCGTGCCCGCGCCGATGAACAGCACGTTCAGGTCCGGGAACTGGCGGGCGATGGCCGGCGCGGTGGTCCGGTAGTGCGCCATCCAGTTGCCCGGACTCAGGTACTGGTTGAGCCAGACCCGCTTCTCGTCGGCGGCGAGCAGCGCCTTGACGTGGCGGATCCGCGCACCGAGGAAGCCCTCGGTCTCGTGCGGCTCGGTGATCAGGTGCACCTCGGCGCCGTACGACTCCATGGTGCGGCGAGTGACCTCGTTGCAGCGAGAGTCGGTGACGCAGATGAACTTGTAGCCGCGGCTGGCGGCGAGCACGCTCAGGGCGACGCCCATGTTCCCGGACGAGGATTCCACCAGGGTCGAGCCGGGGCCGAGGACGCCCGCCGCCTCGGCCTGCGCGACCATTTCCCGGGCCGCTTTCAGCTTGATGGACCCGGCGAAGTTGAACCCTTCGACTTTCAGGAAGAGACGGTGCCCGAAGAACGGCTGCAGATTCACGAAGAGGTCGCTGACCTCGAATTCGTGCGACGCGGAAATGACCGGCACTGGAGACTCCTGGCCTTCGGTAACGAATTAGCCTCGGCGGCAAGCCTCCCGCCGGGCGCTGACGAGGGGCTGACGGACTGCTGACGGGGTCCGCGACCAGGGTTTCGGACCCGTCCTGAGGCACGCGTCAGCCGTCCGTCAGTTGCCGGTCAGTTGCTCGTCAGCGCCATCGGAAAGCGTTTGTTATTCCGCACTTGCAGGCCTTCCACGAGGAGCCCGGTTTGAATCGGCCGTCCGCCATCAGTGAAGTCCTTCCGCTCTCGCCGCTGCAACAGGGACTGCTCTTTCTCTCGGAGTACGACCGTGAGGGGACGGACGTCTACACCATTCAGCTGGTCCTCGACCTGGACGAGCTGACCGACGCCGATGCCGCCGCGCTGCGCACCGCGGCGGGCCTGCTCCTGGAGCGGCACCCCAACCTGAAGGCCTGCTTCCGGCACCGCAAGAACGGCGAGGCGATCCAGGTGATCCCCACGTCGGTCGAACTGCCGTGGCGCGAGGTCGCGGTGGCGGCCTCCGCCGAGGGGCCGGAGGCGGAGTTCGACCGGCTCGCCGAGGAGGACCGGCTGCGCCGCTTCGACCTCGCCCGCCCGCCGCTCCAGCGGCTCACCCTGGCCCGCGCCGAGGGCGGGCGCTGCCGGCTGGTCTGGACCGTCCACCACATCCTGGTGGACGGCTGGTCGATGGTCTCGCTGATCGGCGAACTCGCCGCGCTCGCCGAGGAGCTGAAGGCCGGCGGCACCCCCGCCAAGCAGCCGCGGGCCGGCGCGGCCCGCTACCAGGCGCACCTGGCCTGGCTCGGCACGCAGGACAAGGAGGCCGCCCGGCAGGCCTGGACCGCCGCCCTGGCCGGGGTCGTCGACCCGACCCGGCTGGTGCCGGCCGGCCGCGACCGGGCCGCCGGCGCGGCCGCGCTGCCGCAGGCCGTCCCGCTGGAGCTGACCCCCGAGGTCTCCACCGCGCTGACCGGCTTCGCCCGCTCGCGCGGCCTGACCGTCAACGCGGTGGTGCAGGGCTGCTGGGCGCTGCTGCTGTCCCGGCTGACCGGCCAGGACACCGTGCTGTTCGGCGCGGTCACCTCCGGCCGGCCGGCCGAGGTCCCGGACGTCGAGCGGATGGTGGGCCTGTTCGCCAACACGCTCCCGGTCCGGGTGGACGTCGACCCGGCCCGCACCCCGGCCGAGCTCTTCGCCGACGTGCAGCGGTCGCAGACCGCGCTGCTGGCGCACGAGCACCTGACCCTGGCGGAGGTCCAGCAGCTCACCGCCGTGCGCGGCGAACTCTTCGACACCGCCCTGATGTTCCAGAACTACCCGATGGGCGGCCTGCCGCTGGCCACCGGCACCGGCCCCCGGGTGACCGGCGCCGACGTCCGCTCCGCCACCCACTTCCCGGTCACCCTCACGGTCTTCCCCGGCACCCCGTTCGGCCTGGCCGTCAACCACGTGCCCGCGCTGGTCACCCGGGCCGAGGCCGAACTGGTCGGGCGGCGCTTCGCCCGGCTGCTGGCCGCCGCCGTCGCCCGGCCCGACGAGCCGTGCGGCCGGCTGGACGTCCTGGACGAGGCCGAGCGCGCCGGGATCACCGAGACCCGCAACGCCACCGGGACGCAGCTGCCCGGCGACTGGCTGGCCCCGCTGCTGGCCGCCCGGGCCGCCCGCACCCCGGACGCGCCCGCCGTGCGCTGCGGCGAGGAGCGCCTGACCTACCGCGAACTGCACGCCCGCGCCGACGCGCTGGCGCACGCCCTGCACGCCGCCGGGGCCGGCCCGGAGCAGGTGGTGGCGATCGCGCTGGACCGCTCCTGCGACCTGGTGGTCGCCGCCCTGGCCGTCCTCAAGTCCGGCGCGGCCTACCTGCCGCTGGACCCGGACTACCCGGCCGACCGGCTGCGCTACATGCTCGCCGACGCCGCCCCGGTGGTCACCCTCACCCACCGCCGGGTGCGCGAACTCCTCGCCGCCGAAGCCTCCGAAGGCGAGATGAGCACCGGCGAACTGTGGGTCCTGGACGGCCCGGACGCCGCGACCGGTGCGCCCGGGCAGCGCGTACCGGGCACGGCCCCGCGCGCCGACCACCCCGCGTACGTGATCTACACCTCGGGCTCCACCGGCCGCCCCAAGGGCGTCGTGGTGCCGCACCGGGCGCTGGTCAACCTGGTCGAGGACATGGTCGCCCGCTTCGCAGTGACCACCGAGGACCGCTTCCTCGCCGTCACCACCTTCGGCTTCGACATCGCCAACCTGGAGCTGTTCGTCCCGCTCGCCGCCGGCGCCGAACTGCTGGTCGCCGACCGCGAGACGGTCCGCGACCCGGCCGCCCTGGCGGACGCCGTCACCGGCCTGGACGCCACCCTGCTGCAGGCCACCCCCAGCCTCTGGCAGTCGCTCGCCGCCGACCACGCCCCCCGGCTGGCCGGCCTGCGCGCCCTGGTCGGCGGCGAGGCGCTGCCCGAGCCGCTGGCCCGCACCCTCACCGCGCACTGCGCGTCCGTGACCAACGTGTACGGCCCGACCGAGACCACCATCTGGTCCACCGCCGCGCCGCTGACCGCCACCGCGGCCGGGCCGCCGCCGATCGGCGGCCCGATCGCCAACACCCGGGTGTACGTCCTGGACGGCGCGCTGCGCCCCGTCCCCGACGGCACCTTCGGCGACCTCTACCTCGCCGGCACCGGCCTGGCCCGCGGCTACCTGGGCCGCCCCGGCCTGAGCGCCGAGCGCTTCGTCGCCGACCCGTACGGCCCGAGCGGCGCGCGGATGTACCGCACCGGCGACATCGTCCGCTGGGACGCCGCCGGCACCGCCCTGGAGTACGCGGGGCGCAGCGACCACCAGGTGAAGATCCGTGGCTACCGCATCGAACTCGGCGAGATCGAGTCCGTGCTCGCGGCGCAGCCCGGAGTGACGCGGGGGGGGGGCGCGGGGCCGGCCCCGCCCCGGGGGGGGCGGCGCGCGCGGGGCCCGAGGGAGTGGCGCGGGGGCG
>NZ_JBHWIJ010000396.1:0-6467 GCF_042732255.1 Kitasatospora sp. NPDC059803
TTCTTTCTGTCCGGGGGGGGGGGGGGGGGCGCGCGGGCGGGCGGGCGGTCCGCGCCGGCCGGGCCGCCCCCCCCCGCAGGCGCGGGGCGGGGGCGGGGGCGGGCCCCGCCGGGGCCGGGCGCGCCCGGTGCCGCCGGCCTGCTCCTCGGCGGCGCCGGGGTGCTGGCGGCCGGCCGGCACGGCACCCTGGGGCCCGGCTGACGAGGCGGAGCGCTGGGCGGGCGGCTGGGCGCCCGCCGGTGCGCCGGCGGCCGGCTGCTGGTCCTGGGACGGCTGCCGCCCGGCCTCGCCGGTGCGCTGGGTGTCCTGGGCGTCCTCGGCGCCTTCGGCGCCGTCCGTGCCGTGGACGGTCCGCGCGGTCTCCGCTCTGGCTGCGTCGGCGGCCGGACGCGGCGCGAGGGAGGGCGACAGCGCCATCCCGCCGGTGGTCCGGAACAGCTCGTCGGCCCCCGGGAGACTCACTCGGCGGGGCGGCACCGGTCGAGCACCTCCCTGGCGAGCTGGCGGTAGGCGGCGGCACCGACCGAGTTGGTCGCGTACGTGGTGATGGGCTCGCCGGCGACGGTGGTCTCCGGGAAGCGCACGGTCCGCCCGATGACGGTGTGGAAGACGTGCTCGCCGAACGCCTCGACGACGCGCGCCAGCACCTCGCGGCTGTGCACGGTGCGCGAGTCGTACATGGTCGCGAGGATGCCGTCCAGGCGCAGCTCGGGGTTGAGCCGCTCGCACACCTTCTCGATGGTCTCGGTCAGCAGTGCGACGCCGCGCAGCGCGAAGAACTCGCACTCCAGCGGGACGATGACGCTGTGAGCGGCGGTCAGCGCATTGACCGTCAGCAGGCCCAGCGAGGGCTGGCAGTCGATGATGACGAAGTCGTAGTCGGGCAGCAGCGGCTTCAGCGCGCGGGCCAGCGCGGACTCCCGGGCCACCTCGCTGACCAGCTGCACCTCGGCGGCGGAGAGGTCGATGTTGGACGGCAGCAGGTCCATGCCCGGCACGGCCGTCTTGAGCAGCACTTCATCGGCCGTCAGGCCCCGCTCCATGAGCAGGTTGTAGACGGTGACGTCGAGCTCCATCGGGTTGACGCCGAGGCCGACCGAGAGCGCGCCCTGCGGGTCGAAGTCGACGAGCAGCACCCGGCGGCCGTACTCGGCCAGCGCGGCGCCCAGGTTGATGGTCGACGTGGTCTTGCCGACGCCGCCCTTCTGGTTGCACATGGCGATGATCTGCGCGGGGCCGTGCTCGGCGACCGGGGCGGGGATCGGGAAGTACGGCAGCGGGCGGCCGGTCGGGCCGACCCGCTCGCGGCGCTGGCGCGCGGCGTCGGGGGCCAGCGTGGCGGCGTACTCCGGGTCCGGCTCGTACTCGGCGTCCGGGTCGTCGTAGGCACCGTAGGCGAACTCGCCGTAGGCCAGGCCGTAGGCCGCCAAGTCGGCGTCGTGATCGGTCACCGTGGTCACCTGCGCTGTGTTCTGGCGTGCTTCGAAGGTACGGAGTGCGACCGAGCCGACCTCGGCCGAGCCCACGGAGGGCTGCCGGGCCCCGGGCTCCTCACTCGGCTGGCCGGCGGTGCGCTCCGCCAGTCCTGGCTGACCACCCCCGGGAGCAAATGTCGACTCATTCACAAGTCGTCTTACCTCCTTGGGCATCCAGGACTCTATGTCGATTCGTCAGCGTGGCAGCATGCCGACGGTTTGCGACTCTAGGCCGTTCAAGGCGTTCGCAGCAACACAATCCACGGTAGTGGGCCGGATGTGTCGACTATCGGGCGGGCCGATGTCAAGGGATGAGTAGGCCGTTGACCCTAACGTTTCTGCGGTGGGGTGACACGACCGACAGAAATTGACGACAGAGCGACCCGCCCGCTCAACCACCCGTTCACGGGCACGGCGAAGCCCCCGGCCCGAGGGGATCGGGTCGGGGGCGAACGACCGCCGGGCGGCCTACCGGATCACTGGATCGCCAGATCAGCGGATCGCAGGATCAGCAGATCACTGGATCACCGGATCAGGCGAGCACGCTCTCCAGCGAGACCGACTCCAGGCCGAAGGCCTCGGCCACGGCCGGGAAGGTGATCTGGCCCTCGTGCACGTTCAGGCCCTTGGCGAGCGCCGGGTCACGGCGCAGCGCCTCCTTCCAACCGCGGTTGGCCAGCTCGACGACGTACGGCATCGTCGCGTTGGTCAGCGCGTAGGTGGAGGTGTTCGGGACGGCGCCCGGCATGTTGGCCACGCAGTAGAAGACCGAGTTGTGGACCTGGAAGGTCGGCTCGGCGTGCGTGGTGGCGTGCGAGTCCTCGAAGCAGCCGCCCTGGTCGATGGCGATGTCGACGAGCACGGAGCCCGGCTTCATGCGGGAGACCAGCTCGTTGGTGACGAGCTTCGGGGCCTTGGCGCCCGGGATCAGCACCGCGCCGATGACCAGGTCGGCCTCGATGACGGCCTTCTCCAGCTCGAAGGTGTTGGAGACGATGGCCTTGATCTTCGTGCCGAAGATGCGGTCGGCCTCGCGCAGCTTGTTGATGTCGCGGTCGAGCAGGGTCACGTCGTAGCCCATGCCGATGGCGATGGTGGCCGCGTGCCAGCCGGAGACGCCACCGCCGATGACGACGGCCTTGGCCGGGTGGGTGCCGGGCACGCCACCGGGCAGCACGCCGCGGCCGCCGGCCGGGCGCATCAGGTGGTACGAGCCGACCTGCGGGGCGAGACGGCCCGCGACCTCGGACATCGGGGCGAGCAGCGGCAGCGCGCCGTTGCCGAGCTGCACGGTCTCGTACGCGATGGCGGTGGTGCCCGAGGCGATCAGCGCGTCGGTGCCGGCGCGGTCGGCCGCCAGGTGCAGGTACGTGAAGAGGGTCTGGCCCTTGCGCAGCCGGTGGTACTCGGAGGCGATGGGCTCCTTGACCTTCAGCAGCAGGTCGGCCGTGGCCCACACCTCGTCGGCGGTGGGGAGGATGGTGGCGCCGGCGGCCACGTACTCCTCGTTGGGGATCGAGGAGCCGACACCGGCGTTGTCCTCGATGTAGACCGAGTGTCCGTTGCGGACCAGCTCATGCACGCCGGCGGGCGTGATGGCCACGCGGTACTCGTGGTTCTTGACCTCGCGGGGGATGCCGACCTTCACGGCTAAACACGTCCTCTTGCCATGGGGGTCCCTACCGGAGAAGACCGGCGGGCGACGCGCACGTGGGGAAGCCTCCGGGGCAGCCCGGGGCGGGGATCGCTGCGCGACTGAGTTCGAGTGTAATGAAGCCCAGTCGGCGTGTCAGCCTTCCAAAGTGAATAAATCTGCCGAACACATTGGCAGGTTCGTAGGCTTCCCTTGCGATCTTCCCACCAAAGGTGTGTTAACCGGGCATCTTCGACAATACCTCCGAAATACCCCTCACCACCCGGCGTCGACGCGTTCCCGCAGGTCCGCGAGGGCGGCCCCGACGGCCTCCCGGCCGCGCTCGTCGCCGAGCCTGCGCAGCACCGCCAGCGCGGCCCGGTACTCGCGGTCCGCCTCGTCGAAACGGCGCTGCGCGGTGTGCGCCTCGGCCACCCGGGCGAGCAGCCGGGCCTCGGCGGCGGGCTCCCCCATCGACTGCCGCAGGCCGAGCGCCCGCCCGTACCAGTCGGCGGCGCGCACCGCGTCGCCGAGCGCGCGGTGGCAGCCGGCGGCGCCCTCCAGGGCCCGGGCGCAGAGCGGTTCGTCGCCGGCCGTGCGGGCGTGCTCCAGGGCGGCCCGGTAGTGCGCGACGGCCTGCTCCCAGCGGCCCGCGGCAGCCTGTAGGTCGCCCAGGTTGAGCAGCGCGGCCGAGGCCCGGCGGGGTCGGCCGTGCCGCTCGGCGACGGTCAGCACCAGTTCGTGCAGCCGGTAGAGGTCGGCGGGGGCGGCGCCGGTGAGCGGCAGGGTCCGCAGCAGCGCGGTGACCAGCCGGCCCGCCGAGCCGTCCAGGTCGCCCTGGCCGATCGCGTCGGCCACCGCCCCGAGCAGCAGGTCCCGCTCGCCGAGCAGCCACTCCCGGGCGTGCGCCGCCGAGCCCAGCCGCAGGGCGGCGGGCAGCGGGTCCGGCCCGGGGCCGCCCGACGGGTCCAGCAGGGCGCGGGCCGACTCGGTGAGCCGGACCAGCCGCTCCAGCAGCCGGGCCCGGGCGAGCTCGGTCTCGGCGGGCCGGTCCTCCTGCTCGCGCAGCCGGACCAGCCTCGGGTAGAGACGGCCGGGCACCCGGTAGCGCGGGCTGCCGTCGGCGGCCGGCGCCTCCTGGCCGAGCAGCTCCCGTTCGGCCAGTGCGGCGAGCGTCACAGCCGCCTCCGGTGCCGGGCAGCCGACCAGGGCGGAGGCGGTGCGCGGGTCGGCGGTCTGCGCCGGGGCCAGGGTGAGGGTGCGCAGCATCCGCGCCTGGGAGGCCGGGAGGGTGCCGTACAGCAGGGTGAACGCGCCGATCAGCGGGTCGCTGTCGGGGACGGGCACCGGCTCGGCCGGCTCCGGGCCGGGCTTCACCCAGGCCGCTTGGTCCCCGGCCGTCTCGGCGGCGGCGGGCTCCGGCGCCGGGCCCTCGGCCGGCTTCTCCCCCGACGGCGAGGGCGTCGCGGCCTTCCCGGCCTTCCCGGGCGTGGACGCCTGGGCAGCCTTCAGCCCTTGTACGGGCTTCGCGGCCTTCCCCGAGGTCGTGCCCTGTACGGGCTTCGCAGCCTTCCCCGACGCCGCCCCCGGTACCGGCTTCGCCGCCTTCCCGGGCGTCGACGCCTGGGCGGTCTTCGGCCCCTGGACGGGCTTCTCCGCCTTCTCCCCCTCTCCCTTCGGCGCCGCCGACCGCGCCGACTCCTCGCCCACCACCCGGGTGAGCTCGCGCGCCGCCTCGGTGACGGCCGCCTTCGGGTCGCCGCGCAGCCACCCGGCCATCAGCCGCAGGGCGGCCGGCCGGGCCGCGCAGGCCTCGGCCAGGTCGGCGCCGCCGACCGGGTCGCAGGAGATCCGGGTGCCGCCGACCAGGTCGGCGAGCAGTTCGCCGGAGGCCTGCCGGTCGAGCCCGCCGAGGATCACCGGGTCGATGTCCTCGATGCCGGTGAGCGGCCCGGCGGTGGTGGCGAGCACCAGGCAGCCGGGTTCGTCGGCGAGCAGCGGCCACAGCTGCCCGGCGTCCCGGACGTCGTCCAGCACCAGCAGCACCCGGCGGCCCACGAGCGCCTCGCGCAGCGCGACGCAGGCGGGCTCGTCCCGCCCGTCCCCGGTGGCGCCGGGCAGCGGCACGGGGGCCTCGGGGTCGAGCTGCTCCAGCAGCAGCCGGGCGGCCCGGGCGGGCGTCACCCGGCCGCCGTCGGGGGCGGACAGGCGCGCGAAGAGCACGCCGTCGGGGTGGTCCGCGGCGGCGGTGCGGGCGAAGCGGACCGCCAGCGTGGTGCGGCCGGAGCCGGGGCGGCCGGCCAGCACCAGCACCGGGCTGCGGCCGGTGGCCGGGCGCGCGGCTGCCGCCCGCAGCGCGGCCAGCTCGGTGCGCCGCCCGACGAACAGTGCGGGCCCGGCCGGCAGCCGGTCGAGGCCCGGAACGGCCCCGACGGGCGCGTCGGGGCCGGGGTCCATCGTCGCCGTCTTCCTCGCCACCCGTGCCACTCCCGACGTCATCCGGCCTCAGCGGAGGCGGCCCGGGACGGGCGCCCTGTCTGCGAAGCGTAGTTCGACCGTCCGGCTCAGCCGAGGTGACATCCGGTCGTACGAACCGGTAAATCACCCTCGCGGATCAACAGTAGGGTGCTCAGGAGGCGTACGGGCCGTTCGCTCACCCCTCGAAGGGCCGGGCCGGCCAGGGCGAGTCCGCCGGGCGCAGCCCGTCCAGCCCGTCCGGTCCGGTGAGCGCGGCGTGCACGGCGAGCGTGCCGGTGATCAGGGTCGGGTTGTGCAGCCGCCCGGCGTGGATCAGCCGGATCAGGTCGGACACCGGAACCCAGGCGACCTCGATCTCCTGCTCCTCGCCCTGCGCCGCGTAGCGCTCGCCCTCGGCCTCCGCGAGGTCGGTGGCGAGGAACATCCGCAGCGCCTCGTCGGTGCCGCCGGGGGAGGTGTAGTAGTCGGCGAGGATGCGCCAGGTGTCGGCCTTGCAGTGCGCCTCCTCGTACAGCTCGCGCTGCGCGGCGTGCCACGGGTTCTCGCCGGGCACGTCGAGCAGGCCGGCGGGCAGCTCCCACAGGCGCTGGCGGACGGGGTGGCGGTACTGCCGCAGGACCAGCACCCGCTGCTTGTCGTCCAGGGCGAGCACGGAGACCGAGCCGGGGTGGGTCTGGTAGTCGCGGCGGGCCCAGCTGCCGTCGGGCATCCGGACCTCTTCGCTGCGCACGCCGGTGACCTTGCCCTGGAACGGCGTCCGGCTCTCCCGGACCTCCCACTCCTCGGCCACGTCGGCGATCCCCTGGTCGCGCTGCTCGTCCATCGCTCTCCCCTTTTCGTCAGTGCGACACAATCTAACGCCGAACGGGGCGGCCCGCGGG
>NZ_JBHWIJ010000397.1:0-2338 GCF_042732255.1 Kitasatospora sp. NPDC059803
CGCCCCTCGCGCCCGTCCCCCCCCCCCCCCCTCACCCCCACTCCGCTCTGCCCCCCCGCGCCCCCGCCCGCGGCGGCCCCCCCCCGCGCCACCCCGCCCGGCCCCCCCCCCCCGGCGTGTGGCGGTCGTGGCGTGTGGCCGGTCGTGGCGTGTGGCGGTTGTGGCGTACGTCCCGAATCGTGGGCGGCCCTGGTCCGACCGGTGGGCCGTCCGGCATGATCCCCCCGGACAGGACCGAGAGGAGAGGTGACCCATGACGCTCTGGGAGGGCATCGCCGTCCTGGTGGCGGGCGTCGGCGCCGGGATGATCAACGTGATCGTCGGCTCCGGCACGCTGATCACGTTCCCGGTGCTGCTCGCCATCGGGATTCCGCCGGTCACCGCCAACGTCTCCAACACCTTCGGCCTGGTGCCCGGTTCGCTCAGCGGCGTGATCGGCTACCGCCGCGAGCTGGCCGGCCAGGGCCACCGGCTGCTGCGCCTGGGCACCGCCTCGCTGCTCGGCGGACTGGTCGGTGCGCTGCTGCTGATCAGACTGCCGAAGGGCGCCTTCGACGCGATCGTCCCGGTACTGATCCTGCTCGCCCTCGTCCTGGTGGTGATCCAGCCCAGGGTCGCCAAGGCGGTCGCCGCCCGCCGCCGCCCCGACGTCGACCCGGACGGCGGCCTGCTGCTGTTCGTCGGCGTCTTCCTCACCGGCATCTACGGCGGCTACTTCGGCGCTGCGCAGGGCGTCCTGCTGCTGGCGCTGATGGGCATGCTGCTCCAGGAGGACCTGCAGCGGATCAACGCCGTGAAGAACGCGCTGGCGATGGTCGTCAACGGCGTCGCCGCGCTGTTCTTCCTGTTCACCTCCACTGTCAACTGGGCGGCCGCCGGCCTGATCGCGGCGGGCTCGCTGGTCGGCGGCCTGCTCGGCGCCAAGGTCGGCCGCCGCCTGCCGCCGGCCGCGCTGCGCGGGATCATCGTGGTGGTCGGCCTCGTCGCGGTCACCAAACTGCTGCTGAGCTGATGAGCTGAGCAGCCGTCGGGGGCTGTCCGGCAGCGGCTGTGTCGTCCGGTGCGCAGGGCCCCGGCTCGGTATGTTCCTCGCAGTGCACGCCTGACCGGACGGCGAGACGACGAACGGAAGAGCTTCGATGAGCAGCAGGGCACGGCTGAGCGAGGACGAGATCACGGCGGCCCTGGCCGCACTGCCGCGGTGGACCAGGGAGGGCGACGGCATCGTCCGCGCCGCCGACGCCCCCGACTTCCCGGCGGCGATCCGGGTGGTCGTCGCCGTCGCCGAACAGGCCGAGGCGCTCGACCACCACCCCGACGTCGACATCCGCTGGCGCACGCTGCGCTTCGTCCTCTCCACCCACAGCGCGGGCGGGCTGACCGGCCTGGACTTCACCCTGGCCGCCCGCATCGACGAGGCGCTGAACGCCGAGTCCGCGGGCTGACCTCCCGGACCCCCGAGGCCGGGGCGGCGCGCTCGAACGGGCGTGAGATGCTGACTGCCGCATCGGCAGGCGGCTCGGGAGGGACGGGAACGGATGGCGCAGGAGCCCTTCGGAGACGCCCAGCAGCAGCCGTGGTACCCCCAGGGCCAGCAGGCCTGGCCGGTCGGCGGGCACCAGGAGCCGCAGCCGCAGGATCACCCGCAGCAGGAGTACTGGCAGACGACGTCGGGCTACGGCCAGGGGGCCTACGGGCAGGGCGGGTACGGGCAGGACCTGCCGTACCCGCAGCCGGACGGGCAGGGCCCGCCGTACGGGCAGACCGGCTACGTCCAGGGCGGTTACGCCGAGGGGCAGTACCAGCCGTACCACCCGCACCCGGACCACGGGCAGCAGCAGTACGCGCCGTACGCCGTCCCGGAGCAGCCTGCGGGGGAGGGGCTGTACGTCCCGGTGGGAGCGGAGTACTCGGCCGACGGGTACGTGCACATCGAGGACGCCGAGCCCGTTCCCGTGGAGCCGTCCACGGAGCCGGAGCCCGAGCCGGGTACGACGCCCGAGGCCGCGCCCGTCGCGCCGTCGCGGGCTGCCGCCCGTCGGGGCAGGTCCTCGAAGGCGGGCTCCCCGAAGGCGGGCTCTCCGGGGGCGGGTTCTTCACAGGCGGGCTCTTCGCTCTCGGCCAGGGCCCGGGCCGCCGCCGGGGCGGTGCTCACCGGCGAGCACGTGCCCAGCCGGCGGACCCTGCTGGTGCGCACCGGCGCCGGGGTGGCCGCGCTGGGCGTGGGGGGGGGGGGGGGGGGGGTTGTGGGGGGGGGGGGGGGGGGGGCCCGCGCCCCCCCCCCCCCCCCGGGGGCCCCCGGGCGCGAGGCCGCACACCCCCGTGTGTGGGCCCCCCC
>NZ_JBHWIJ010000397.1:2348-5905 GCF_042732255.1 Kitasatospora sp. NPDC059803
GGGGGTGGCCGCGCGGGGGGGGGGGGTGGGGGCGCCCGGGCTGGCGGGGGCGCGGGGCGGGGAGCGGGCGGCCGCGCCCCGGGGCGGGGAGCCCGGGTTCGCCGTCGCGCACACCAAGGTGTGGTCCGCCCAGCCCGCCGCGTCCGGGTCGTCGGGTGACGACACGCTGGTCGGCAGCTGGCTGCTGGCCGATGCGGTGGTCCGCGCCGACGCCGCCGGTGTGCGGGCCTACGACCTCGCGGCCGGCAAGCCCGTCTGGTCGGTGGAGCCACCAGCGGCCGGGGCCGTCCCGTGCGGGCTGTCGGCGGGGGTCAACCAGGCGGGGCTGGGCGCGGTGCTGTTCCGGGCCCCGGCCGATCCGAAGAGCCCGTGCACGCTGGTCGCCGCCGTGGACACCAAGACCGGCAAGACCGCGTGGACGAAGACCGTCTCGGACGCCAAGGGCGCGTACGGCGCGCGGATCGGCGTCACCGAGGACAAGGTGATCGCGGTCGGCGACGACCGGGCGGTCGCCTGGGAGTCCGCGGACGGCAAGGACGTCTGGCAGTACACCGGGCAGGGCAAGTTCTGCACCCTGTCCGGCGGCGTGACCGGCAAGACCGTGCTGGTCGCCTCCTCCTGCGCCGACTCGACCCCCGCCGACCAGGCCGTCGCGCTGAACACGGCGGACGGCAAGGTCAGTTGGTGGAGGGGTCTGAACAACCGGCCGAAGACGGTGAGCGTGCTGTCCGCCGAGCCGTCCGTCGTCCTCACCACGGGCGAGAAGCCGGAGGACGACCGGGTGTTCGCCTGGGGCGCGGGCGGCGACCCGGCCGCCGAGATCCCGGTGGTCGGCGACGGCGGCCGGCTGGACGTCGCCCACGGCACGTTCTCGGCCACCCCCGAGGTGTTCTTCCAGAACCGCACGATGGTCACCACGTTCGTCCCGGCGAACGGCGGCGGACCGGTCGCGGCGGTCGGTTACGACCTCGACACCGGCAAGCAGCGCTGGAAGGCGCCGACCGCCGCCAAGGGCACCGTCCGGGCGGTCGGCGTCGACGGCGGCGCGCTGGTGCTCGCCGCCGACGAACGCCGCGACCAGCCCGCCCGCCTCAGCCGGTTCCCGCTGGCCGGCGGTCAGGAGGCGACCGGTGGCAACTTCCCGCAGGGCACCGGTTCGCTGCTGGTCTCCGGGCGGGTGCTGATCGGCGGCGGGCGGGTGGTCGTGATGCCCGAGCACTCGGCCAACTACGGCACGGCGGCGGGCTACCAGGCGAAGGGCTAGCCCGCCCCCGTCGGGCGCGGCTCGCGGCCGCGTTCACGCCGCCGGGACGGCTGTCGGAGCGGGCTGGCCCGGCACGGCCGGCAGCCAGTCGGCCAGCTCCCGGGCCTCCGAGCCGCGCAGGCCGAGCGCCAGCATGAGGGTGGCCTGCGGGGTCGGCACGAACGGCCGGCGCAGCAGCCTCATCCCGGCCTGCTCGGGTGTCCGGTCCGCCTTGCGCTGGTTGTCCTCCGGGCACGCGGCCACGGTGTTCAACCAGCTGTCCTCCCCACCGCGCGACCTGGGCTGCAGGTGGTCCACCGTGGTGGCCCGCCGCCCGCAGTACGCGCACAGGTGCTGGTCCCGGGCCAGGACACCCCGCCGCGACCACGGCGCCTGTTGTCGGAACGGCACTCTCACGTAGCGCTGCAGCCTGATCACCCGGGGCACCGGGATGCTGACGCCCGTCCCCCGGACCGTGCGCAGCGGATGCGCCTGCTCCACCACCGCCTTGTCCTGGAGCACCAGGACGACGGCGCGCTGGAGCGACACCGTCGTCAGGGGCTCGTAGCTCGCGTTCAGAACCAGCGTGTTGCGCACTTGGCACACCCTTCCCGTGGGCGTGCCACGGCGGCACGACCGTCTCCACACACGTCACTGCCGCCGCACGGCGGTGACACCACTCTGAACGGGCCCACAGCCGACGAACAACGGAATTTCCGGTATCGGGCAGGCGCCGGAGGGGCTGGGGGAGGAGTGCGGCACGACGCTCGGGGAAAACCCGCTGGCCCCGACCGCGTAGGCTCTACCACGCTGGAGTCGTACCGACCCGGGGTCCGAGAGAACCGGGCCCGCCACCGGGCGGGCGCCCGATCGAAGGAGAAGCGTGACCGTGACGGACATCGTCGACGAGCTGCGGTGGCGGGGGCTGATCGCCCTGTCCACCGACGAGGACGCACTGCGCAAGGCGTTCGCGGACGGCCCGGTCACGTTCTATTGCGGCTTCGACCCGACGGCCCCCAGCCTGCACCTCGGCAACCTCGTGCAGATCCTCACCATGCGCCGCATCCAGCAGGCGGGAAACCTCCCGCTCGGCCTGGTCGGCGGCGCCACGGGCCTCATCGGTGACCCGAAGCCCACCGCGGAGCGCGTCCTCAACGACCCCGAGACGGTGGCCGGCTGGGTCGAGCGACTGCGGGGCCAGATCTCGCGCTTCCTCGATTTCGAGGGCCCCTACGCGGCGCGCATGGTCAACAACCTGGACTGGACGTCCGGGATGTCGGCCATCAGCCTGCTGCGCGACGTGGGCAAGTACTTCCGCGTCAACAACATGATCGCCAAGGAGGCCGTCGCCCGACGGCTCAACTCCGACGCGGGTATCAGCTACACCGAGTTCAGCTACCAGATCCTGCAAGGCATGGACTACCTGGAGCTGAACCGCCGCTACGGCTGCACCCTGCAGACCGGTGGCAGTGACCAGTGGGGCAACCTGACCGCCGGCACGGACCTGATCCGCAAGGCCGACGCCAAGTCCGTGCACGCGCTGGCCACGCCGCTGATCGTCAAGGCCGACGGCACCAAGTTCGGCAAGACCGAGTCCGGCACGGTCTGGCTCGACCCCGAGCTGACCACCCCGTACGCCTTCTACCAGTTCTGGCTGAACGCGGACGACCGGGACGTCTCCAACTTCCTGCGGATCTTCAGCTTCCGCTCGAAGGAGGAGATCGAGGAGCTGGAGCGCGAGACCACCGAGCGCCCCGCCGCCCGCCTCGCCCAGCGAGCCCTCGCCGAGGAGCTCACCACCCTCGTCCACGGCGCCGAGCAGTACGAGCGCGCGGTCGCCGCGTCCAAGGCGCTGTTCGGACAGGGCGACCTCGCCGACCTGGAGGCGCCGACCCTGGCCGCCGCCTTGTCCGAGGTCCCGAAGGCCGAGGTGGCCGAACTCCAGTCGGTGGTCGACCTGTTGGTCGCCGTCG
Source organism: Kitasatospora sp. NPDC059803 (assembly GCF_042732255.1). Lineage (NCBI taxonomy): Bacteria > Bacillati > Actinomycetota > Actinomycetes > Kitasatosporales > Streptomycetaceae > Kitasatospora > Kitasatospora sp. NPDC059803. Next base: position 5,565 of record NZ_JBHWIJ010000397.1, read on the forward strand.
GCCTGGCACCGAGCCGTTCGGCCGCCCGCCGCACGGTCAAGGAGGGCGGCGCCTACCTCAACAACGTCAAGGTGACGGACGAGGAAGCGGTGCCGGCCGAGGCCGACCTGCTGCACGGCCGCTGGCTCGTGCTGCGCCGCGGCAAGCGCAACCTGGCGGCGGCGGAGCTGGTTCCGGCTACGGCGTGACCGAAACACGACGCCGCTGAGCTGCGGCTTCGACATACGAGGGCGGGATACAGCCCCGTCCCGCCCACCGTTTTTGACGATTTGGTCCGGGTGGCCAAGTTTTTAACCAGAGGCGTTTTCCGGCACCCCAAACATCCGGACCCACCCACACCA
>NZ_JBHWIJ010000397.1:5915-6413 GCF_042732255.1 Kitasatospora sp. NPDC059803
GGTTTTTTTGTTTGTTATTGGGGTGTGAGACAAAACCCTCCCCGTTTTGGTTGGTCTTCTACATCGGCGGGGGTTAACCAGCCGTATCCCGCCCTCAGTGTTTGACGATGTCGTCCGGGTGGCCTAGTGTTGAACGAGTCGCTGATGCGGCCACCCCACTCTGCGGGACCCACCCTCACCTCGATTCCCATTGACATGGGTTTGTTGGCATTTCCGTCAACCGTGGTGAGTGTGAATTTCGGGTAACAACCGAAATGCGCTAATGTGGAGGCCGTCGCGGAAAGCGGCCCGACCAGTTCGGGAAATCGGATGAATGAAACTCCGGAAAACGGAGCGGAAAACATCTGGTAAGCTGGAAACACGAAAGAACGAAGCGCCCGGAGGGCCCGCTGGAAGGCGGCCTGAAGGAAGTGTCCGTTCCTTGAGAACTCAACAGCGTGCCAAAAGTCAACGCCAGATATGTTGACATCCCCGGCCTCAGATTCTTCTGGGGTTGGA
>NZ_JBHWIJ010000398.1:0-6394 GCF_042732255.1 Kitasatospora sp. NPDC059803
GGTCAGCGGCCGATCGGCGTTTCCGCGCCCTCTGGGGGTGTCGGACACGCCCAGAGGGCCGGGCGACGGGTCAGTGCGGTCCGCGCGGGTCGTGCGGCTTGGGGTGGTCGCCGTCGTCGTCGGGCCGGCCGGGTGGCGGAGCGGGCTCGGTGGCCGTGTCCGCCGGGGTGGCGGCGTCGACCGGCCCGGGGGCCGTCGCGCCGGCGGCGTGCGCACCGGCGGGTTGGTCGGCCCGGTCGGTCGGGGGTTCGACCAGCCACTCCGGGTTGCTGTGCCGGCGCCACCACTGCCAGGCCACGATCCCGCCGCCGATCGCCAGCACGCCGGCCACGGCGAGGCCGGTGGCCAGGCCGTTGCACCGCTTCCTCCGGGCGTTGCGGGTGGCGAGGTGGCTGATCTCGGCCGAGGTGACGTTGCCGTGCAGCGCGGTCAGCGCGGCGGCGCCCCGGGTCTGGGCCTCCTGGGCGACCGGGGTGACGGCGGCGCGGGCCTCCTCGACGGCCTGGACGACCCTGGGACCGACCGTGGAGCGGGCCTGGTCGGCTGCGCGGGCGGCGGAGAGCCGGGCCGCCAGGGCGGCCTCCTGGGCGCGGTGGAAGGCCTTCAGGACGTGCTGCTGGGTTTCGGGGGGCAGGCTGGCGAAGGCGTGACCGAACTGCGGGGCGATGTGCCGGTCGTACTGGACGCGGAGGCTCTGGGCGGCCTGGGCGGCTTTCGGCCCGAGGGTGTCCAGGGCCGGGCCCAGGCGCTGCTTGGCGCCGTCCGCGAGGTGCGCGGCGGCGTCCGCGAGGTGCGCGGCGGTGTCCCGGGTCTTGGTGGCCGTCTCACGAGCCGAGTCCGAAAAGGTCACGAGTCTCTCCTCCTGGGTGGCGTCCTTTATGCACATATCCACCTGAATGCTGATCATGCATGCTGATTTGTCCACCGGCATGTCGGAGTGGGCCGTACGCGGACTGTGGGAGCGGCCGGGGAGAAGGCCCGATGTCGGATCCGCCGCAGTAGGCTGGCGATTCCGGCGGTCCCGTACGGGAGGGGAAGAACCTGATGCTGACCGGCTGCTACCGGCACCCGCAGACGGCCACCGGCGTCTCCTGCACCCGCTGTGAGCGGGCGATCTGCCCGCAGTGCATGGTGGCCGCCTCGGTGGGCTTCCAGTGCCCGGAGTGCGTCGGCGGCGGGCACGCCGGGACGCGGCGGGCGACCACCCGGTTCGGCGGGGCGATCGCCCAGGACGGCGGGCTGGTCACCAGGGTGCTGATCGGCATCAACGTGGTGGTCTTCGTGCTGGCCGCCTACGTGCTCACGCCGCGGCTGGGCCAGGTCTGGGAGCTGTACAGCGTCGGGCGGGCCGTCCTGGGCGGTCCGGACGGCGTCGCCGACGGCCCCGCCCAGTGGTACCGGCTGCTGACCTCGGTGTTCCTGCACCTGCAGTGGTGGCACATCGGGATGAACATGCTGGTCCTGTACTGGCTTGGCCCCACGCTGGAGGCGGCGCTCGGCCGGCTGCGGTTCCTGGCCCTCTACCTGCTCTCCGGCCTGGGGGGCAGCGCCCTGGCCTTCCTGATCGACGGCAACTCGCTGCGGTCGGTGGGGGCCTCGGGCGCGATCTTCGGGCTGATCGGCGCCACGGTGGTGATGCAGCTGCGGAACCGGGGCCCGCTCGCTCCGGTGATGGCGTTCCTGGTCTTCAACCTGGTCGTCACCTTCTCGCGGACGGACATCGACTGGCGGGCGCACATCGGCGGCCTGGTGGTGGGCGCGCTGACGGCGGCCGGCCTGATGTACGCCCCGCGCGAGCGCCGCGGCCTGGTCCAGGGGTTGGCGTTGGCGGGGTCGCTGGCCGTGGTGGCGGCGATGCTGATGATCGGGATGGCCCGCTACGGCGCGTGACGCCGCGGGTGTTTGTCCACAGCGGGTGCGGGGTTGTGCACAGGCTGTGTGCCGCCCGGGGTGTGGACTGCTGTTCTACGCGTGTCCTGCTGTGCGGTTTTCCCATTCTCGGGAAGTTGTGCACAGTCGTGGAAAGCCCGCGGTCGAAAAGTTATCCACAGGCTGGGGAGACTTTTCCCCAGTGTGGATAACCATGTGGATAAGCGTGACCATCCGATGATGGGGATAACCGACCGGTTTCCCGCCCGTGTCCGGGCATGCCTGACCGCCGCCCGGCACCAGTGGCCCGAAGCGGCGGAGGTGGCTCGATCGGAGCCTCAGGAGGAGCGGGAAGCTACTTCCACTGGGTGGAGACGCCGAACCCCGCGGCGATGAACCCGAAACCGACCAGGATGTTCCAGTTCCGCCAGCCCTCGACCGGGTAGCTGCCGCTGGTCACGTAATAGGTGACGATCCAGACCAGGCCGATCAGGAACAGCGCCAGCATCAACGGTGCGACCCAACTACGGCCCGAACTGATCTTCACCGTGGCCGTGGTCGGCGGGGTGTAGTCGGACTTCTTGCGGAGTCGAGACTTCGGCACGAGGAGCTCTCCTGTCGATGCGCTGTGAGACCGCGCAGAGGTGCAGCGGGGGTCGGTCTGCCGGCGACGGGCGGTGCGGAACGCACGGGACCGTTCCCGCGCGCGCCACCGGCGTCCGTTAGCGTAGTGGCTCGGTGGGTCTTAAGGAGATAAGGGTACGGTGCCTAATTTGTCGATTCCCCCTCGGCCGACCACTACCCGCCGCTCCGGCACCCGAATTGTCGGGCGTGCCCTGACCTGTGCGGTCTTCGCGCTCGCCGGACTGCTGTTCTACATCAGCGCGCAGACCGCCCGCGGCACCGACCTGCGGACCGACAACTCGCTGCTGAGCCTCGGCGACGTGATACGCCAGCGCAGCTCGCAGAACCAGCAGGCCCAGGCCCAGCTGGCCGACCTCCAGGCCCGCGCGCAGGAGCTCACCGGGCAGCAGGGCGGCAACCCCGCCGACGCCGCCCGGCTGGACGACCTGCGGCTCGGCGCGGCCCTGGAGCCGCTGCAGGGCGGCGGCCTGACCGTCACCCTGAACGACGCCCCGCCGAACGCCACCGCCCGCATCCCGGGCGTCCCCGAGCCGGGCGTCAACGACCTGGTCATCCACCAGCAGGACATCCAGGCCGTGGTCAACGCGCTGTGGCGGGGCGGAGCCGAAGGGGTGCAGGTGATGGACCAGCGGCTGATCTCCACCAGCGCCGTCCGCTGCGTCGGCAACACCCTGCTGTTGCAGGGCCGGGTCTACTCGCCGCCGTACGTGGTCCGGGCGGTCGGCCGCACCGATGCGCTGAAGGCCGCCGTGGACGGCGACCCGACGATCCGCAACTACCTCCAGTACGTCCAGGCGTACGGGCTCGGCTGGAAGGTCCAGGAGAGCGGTGACCTGACCCTCCCCGGATACTCCGGGACCACCGAGCTGCGGTCGGCGGGCGGGCAGCAGTAGCGGACCGGCCTCGCGGTCGTTGATCCCGGGTCTACTCTTGACCCCAGTCCGCTACGTCGAGGGAGCACCATGTACGGCTGGATCTGGCGTCACCTCCCGGGAAACACCCTGGTCCGCGCCGTCGTCTCGCTGCTCCTCATCGCGGGGATCGTCTATCTCCTCTTCACCTACGTCTTCCCGTGGGCGGAACCGTTGCTCCCCTTCGGTGACGTCACAGTGGACGGCGGCGAAGGTGCCGCGGCCGGCTGAACCGGCGGCCCTGCTCCTCCACCCTGCCGACCCCGCCCCGCATCCCACGGAGACCACGCGAGAATGACCACCCAGCCGACCGCGCCCCGCATCCTGGTCGTGGACAACTACGACAGCTTCGTCTTCAACCTGGTCCAGTACCTGTACCAGCTCGGTGCCACCTGCGAGGTGGTGCGCAACGACGAGGTGACCGTCGAACACGCCGTCCGCCGGTCCGGCGGCGAGGACGACCAGGGCTTCGACGGGGTGCTGCTCTCCCCCGGGCCCGGGGCGCCGGAGGAGGCCGGGGTCTGCATCGGGATGGTGCACCACTGCGCGGGGATCGGGCTGCCGGTGTTCGGCGTCTGCCTGGGCCTGCAGTCGATCGCGGTCGCGTACGGCGCGGTGGTCGACCGGGCACCGGAACTGCTGCATGGCAAGACCTCGCCGGTCGAGCACGAGGACGGCGGGGTGTTCGAGGGGCTGCCCTCGCCGCTGACCGCCACCCGGTACCACTCGCTGGCGGTCGAGCCGGCCACCGTGCCGGACGAGCTGGTGGTCACCGCGCGCACCGACAGCGGCGTGATCATGGGTCTGCGGCACCGCGAACTGCCCGTCGAGGGCGTGCAGTTCCACCCCGAGTCGGTGCTCACCGAGGGCGGCCACCGGATGCTCGCCAACTGGCTGGCGGAGTGCGGCTACCCGCAGGCCGTGGACCGGTCGGCCGGGCTCGCCCCGGTGATCGGCCGGGGCTGAGCGGCGTGACCGCGCTGCGTCCGGAGGGGCGATACCAGTCGGCGGCGGGCCCGGGGGACGGACAGCCGTACGGCGGCGCGCAGCACGGCGGCGGTCCGTACGGCGGCGGTCCGTACGGCGACGGGCAGCACCACGGCGCCGCGGCGGCGTACCCGCAGCCGTACCCGGCGCAGCCCGGACAGGGCGCCGCCGAGGAGGCCTGGGGCGTGTACGAGCAGGCCGAGCAGCCCGCCGCGTCCGGACCCGAGTACCCGTGGCTGCCCGACCAGACGCTCCAGCTGCGCCTGCCCCTCGACATCGGCGGGCCGACCGCGGAACCGGCCCCGCCCACCGGCGGCCGGGCCGAGCGCCGCAGGGCCGCCCAGGGCCGGACCTCCGTGCGCGCCGGCGTCGGTCGGCGCCGGGCGAGCGGCCGGGGCGCCGGGGCGAAGGCGCGGCCCAAGGAGTCCGCGGTCGTGGTGGCCGCGCGGCTCGTCGGGGAGCTGTGCATCACGCTCGGCGTGGTGATGCTGCTCTTCGTCTCGTACCAGCTCTGGTGGACCAATGTGCAGGCCGACGCGGCCGCCGACGGCGCCCGCAACCGGCTGGAGCAGCAGTTCGACGCGGCCCTGGCGCCGCCGAAGCCCGGGCAGCCGGCTCCGGACCCGGCCAAGCCGGAGTCGTTCGAGCCCGGCAAGGGCTTCGCCATCATCTACCTGCCCAAGCTGGGGCTGAAGTTCCCGATCGCCGAGGGCACCTCCAAGCCGGCGGTGCTCGACAAGGGCCTGGTCGGCCACTACACCGGCACCGGGATGCCGGCCGACAAGGCGGGCAACTTCGCGCTGGCCGCGCACCGCAACACCCACGGCGAGCCGTTCCGGTACATCAACCAGCTCGGCAAGGGCGACAAGATCGTGGTGGAGACCGCCACCTCGTACTACACCTACGAGGTCACCAGCAGCATCCCGGAGACCTCCCCCAACAACGTGAGCGTGATCAAGCCCGTCCCCAACGGCGCCGGTTACGCGGGCGCCGGCCGGTACATCACGCTGACCACCTGCACCCCGGAGTTCACCTCCAAGTTCCGCCTCATCGTCTTTGGCAAGATGACCGAGGAACGGCCGCGCAGCCAAGGCAAGCCGGCCGCGATCACGGGCGGGTGACCGCCCGGGCACCCGGCACGAAGGGGGAGCACCGGAGATGACGGACGAGACCGCGCAGTCGGCCGAGCCGCGGGAGGAGGCCTTCCCGCCGCCCGAGACCGGCCCCGCGCCCGCCCGGCGCGGCCGCAGCCGGGCGCTGGCCGCACTCGGCGTCTTCGGCGAGCTGCTGATCACCCTGGGACTGGTGCTCGGCCTGTTCGTGGCCTACTCGCTGTGGTGGACCAACGTCGAGGCGGACCGCTCGGCGGCCGCGGCCTCCGACCGGCTGCGCGACACCTGGGCCGCGAGCCCGACCGGCACCCCCTCGGCGCCCCCCGGCGGGACGCCCGCCCCCGCCGCGCCGTTCGCGGCCGGGGACGCGGTCGGCTTCCTGCACGTCCCGGCGATGGGCCGGGACTACCAGGTGCTGATCCGGATGGGCACCGACAGCGACACCCTGGCCGAGGGCGTGGCGGGGGTGTACGAGCAGCCCTACCGCGCCGCGATGCCCTGGGACCAGGCCGGAAACTTCGCGCTGGCCGCCCACCGGGACGGCCACGGAGCCAAGTTCCACGACCTGGACGCGGTGCACCGCGGCGCCGCGGTCGTCGTCGAGACCAAGGACAAGTGGTACGTCTACCGGGTCGACAGCACCCTGCCGGAGACGTCCAAGTACGACACCGGCATCGTCGCGCCCGTCCCGGTCGGCTCCGGCTACACCGGACCCGGCCGGTACATCACGCTGACCACCTGCACGCCGGTGTACACCTCGCGCTACCGGATGGCGGTCTGGGGGAGCCTGGTGCGGGTGGACGACGTGGACGCCAAGCGCACCCCGCCGCCGGAACTGCGCCAGCCCTGAGCCCGTCGGCCGCTGCTGCG
>NZ_JBHWIJ010000399.1:0-6316 GCF_042732255.1 Kitasatospora sp. NPDC059803
CGTCGGCTACGAGATGGCCCTCCTCGTCGACCGCGCCGGCGCCGTCCTCACCCCCGCACTCCGCGCGGAACTCCAGGGCAGTCTCCTGCACTGACCGGAGTCCGAGCGGGATCCGTCCACCGTCCCACCTCCCCCGCCGGGTCCGACCCGACCGGCCCCGGCGTCTCACCCTCAGCTACCCTCAGGCAGCTGATCCCGCCTCAGCTGGCACCGCCCCAGCTGGAACCGGCTGCCCAAGGCTGCAGCACAAGGAGGACCCATGACCCCGCCCTCGACACCCGCCGGCTCGTACGGCAACGGGTACGGCAGCGGCTACGGCGGGCAGCAGTCCGACGGCTACGAGCAGCAGCCGCTGGTCCGCCCGTACGCGATGACCGGTGGCCGCACCCGGCCCCGGTACCAGCTCGCCATCGAGGCCCTGATCTCGACCACCGGCAACGCCGAACGGACCGGCGGCCTGCTGCCCGAGCACGCCCGGATCGTGAACCTCTGCCGTGAGGTCAAGTCCATCGCGGAGATCTCCGCACTGGCCGGTGTCCCGCTCGGTGTGGCCCGCATCCTCGTGGCCGACCTGGCCGAGGCCGGTCTCGTCGCCATCCACCAGCCCGCCGCCGCGGGCGAGTCGGGCGGAACGCCCGATGTCACGCTGCTCGAAAGGGTCCTCAGTGGACTTCGCAAGCTCTAACGCGGCCGCCCCCACCCGCGCCACCACCTCCGCGAAGATCGTCGTCGCGGGCGGCTTCGGCGTCGGCAAGACCACGCTCGTCGGCGCCGTCTCCGAGATCAACCCCCTGCGCACCGAAGCCGTCATGACCTCGGCCTCCGCCGGCATCGACGACCTCAGCCACGTCTCCGGCAAGACCACCACCACCGTCGCCATGGACTTCGGCCGCATCACCCTCGACGAAGACCTCATCCTCTACCTCTTCGGCACCCCCGGACAGGACCGCTTCTGGTTCATGTGGGACGACCTCGTCCGCGGCGCCATCGGCGCCGTCGTCCTCGTCGACACCCGCCGCCTCGCCGACTGCTTCCCCGCCCTCGACTACTTCGAGAACAGCGGACTCCCCTTCGTCGTCGCCCTCAACGGCTTCGACGGACACCAGCCCCACACCGCCGACGAGGTCCGCGAAGCACTCCAGCTCAGCGCCGAAACCCCCGTCGTCACCCTCGACGCCCGCCGCCGCGACAGCGCCAAAAGCGCCCTCATCACCCTCGTCGAACACGCCCTCCTCGCCCGACTCCGATGACGGGCCGGACATCCGGACCCCGGGGGCCGTCGGCGTGACGGCCCCCGGGGCGGAGCCGCTACCGGCCGATGTCCTCCAGGGGCATCGCGCAAGACCCGCTGTATAAGCAGCGGATAACAGTTCGGTAGGCATTTTGTGATCAACAGTGACTCTGCGTGGTGAACTAGCGCCACTCAGCGCCAGAAGACCACGGTTTTGCTCCGTCATGTCGGTGAATGTCCCTATTGCGCCGACGCGGGGGCCATCCTGCGGCTGTTTGTCCCCCATCCCTGCACGTGCTGAAATTCCAGCTACCCCTGAAACCCTCGCGCCGGCCCACCGGTGACGGGCCAGGGCCCGGGGGTAGCGCTGGATTGATCCATGGCCGACAGTCGGCCGAGAGGTAGTTGTCGAGTGAGGCGTAAGCAGCAACCCGCCCCGCAGCGGCGCTCCGAGCCCCGCCGGAGCGAGCCGAACGGTACCGCAGCGGACCCGGCCGGATTCTCCGCTTTCACCCCCACCGAGGAGCGCTCCCAGGCCTCCCCGGCCCCGCAGCCCCCGGCCGCGTCCACGGAACCCCGCAGCGGCGGTCCGGACGGCGACGCCTCCAGGCGGTACGACTTCCTCCGCCCGCGCAACTGGCGCGTGCCGACCCGTCTGATCGCGATCCTGCTGATCCCCGTGATCATCAGCCTCGTCTTCGGCGGCCTCCGCGTGAACACCTCGGTCGACGGCTACATCAAGGCCTCCCGCGCCGAGAAGACCGCCGAGCTCGCCAAGGCGGCCACCGAGCTCGCCGAAGCGCTGGAGATCGAGCGCGACACCACGCTGATACCCCTGCTCACCAAGCAGGACCCGGACGGCAAGGTCGCCAAGATCCGCGCCAACACGGACGCCGCGCTGAAGGCGTACGAGGCGGCCTACGCGGCCTCCGACAAGTCCGGCGAACTGCCGCGCCGCCACGAGGGCTTCCAGGCCCTGGTGGTCGACCTGCCGCACCTGCGGTCCAGCGCGTACGGATCCGAGCTGTTCGCCGGCGCCACCGTCAACGCCTACTCGGTGATGTTCGCCCCGCTGCTGTCCTACGACAACTCGGTCGGCATCGGCTCCAGCAACGCCGCCAGCAAGGGCCGCGCGATCTACGCGATGTCCCTCGCCAAGGCCTCCGCCTCGACCCAGCGCGCGCTCATGCTGCACCTGCTGGTCGGCATCTCCCAGAACGCCACCACCCGGTTCGAGAACGCCGACGTGATCCAGCAGATCCTGGTCGCGGAGCGGCTGGAGCAGGTCTCGCTGACCGAGTTCAACACCGGCAGCGCCCCCGAGGACGCCCGCAAGTACGCCAACGCGCAGGTCGTCCAGGCCGCCGCGCAGGAGCGCTCGGCCTACAAGATGCCGAACGGCACCGCGCCGTCCATGCAGACCCTGCTCTCCCTCGGCGCCGCCTACAGCCAGGCCGCCGCCGAGGGTCAGAGCAAGGGCAAGGCCGCCGCCGACCAGGCCTACAAAGAGGCCAAGGACTCCGGTCTCACCCCGGAGAACTGGAACCAGGCCGCCAACACCCACATCCAGGCCCTGCGCGACACCGAGGTCCAGCTGCTGGACGACGTCCTCACGGACTCCCGCGGCCTCAAGGACAACGCGCTCTACGACGCCATCCTCAACACGATCATCGTCGTCGCGGCGCTCATCCTGGCCGGCCTGCTCACCGGCTACGTCGCCCGCTCGATGATCCTCGGCATGCGCACCCTGCGCAGCGCCGCCCTGGAGATCGCCGACCACCGCCTGCCGGACCTGGTCGAGAAGCTCTCCAAGACCGACCCCGACCGGGTCGACACCTCCGTCACCCCGATCCCGCTGCACGGCAAGGACGAGATCGGCGAGGTCGCCCGGGCGTTCGACCAGGTCCACCAGCAGGCCGTGGCGCTCGCCGCCGAGCAGGCCCTGCTGCGAGGGAACGTCAACGCGATCTTCACCAACCTGTCGCGTCGCAGCCAGGGCCTGATCCAGCGCCAGCTGGCGCTGATCACCGACCTGGAGAACAACGAGGCCGACCCGGACCAGCTGGAGAACCTCTTCAAGCTGGACCACCTCGCCACCCGCATGCGCCGCAACGGTGAGAACCTGCTCGTCCTCGCGGGCGAGGAGGCCGGCCGCCGCTGGAACACCCCGGTCCCGCTGGTCGACGTGCTCCGCGCCGCCTCCTCCGAGGTGGAGCAGTACGAGCGCGTCGAGCTGTCCGGCATCCCGGAGGTCGAGGTCGTCGGCGCCGCCGTGACCGACCTCGTCCACCTGCTCGCCGAGCTGCTGGAGAACGCCACCTCGTTCTCCAGCCCGCAGACCCGGGTCCTGGTCAACGCGACCCGCCTGCCGGACGGCCGGGTGCTGGTCGAGATCCACGACAAGGGCATCGGCCTCACCGCCGACGACTTCGCCGAGATCAACGAGAAGCTGGCCGAGCCGCCCACCGTCGACGCCACCATCTCCCGCCGCATGGGCCTGTTCGTGGTCGGCCGGCTGTCCCAGCGGCACGACGTCCGCGTCCAGCTCCGCCCGTCCGGCGAGTCCGCCGGCACCACCTCGCTGGTCATGATCCCGCCGTTCATCACCCGGTCGGGCGCCGCGCCGGAGCCCGAGGAGCAGTTCACCGTCTCCCGGATCTTCGCCGAGCAGGAGCCGACCTCCCAGTGGGCGCCCAACGGCCAGCCGCGCAGCGCCGCCGAGCTGGGCTTCGACGACCACCTCACCGGCACCGGCAACGCCGGATCCAGCGGCTTCAGCCCGGCCCTGGAGGCCGTCCAGCGCTCGCAGCGCCTCGACCAGGTCCGCCGCGCGGCCCTGGAGAGCGGCCCGCACGACGGCGAGCCGCCGGTGCTGGACGCCGAGGTCGAGGAGGAGTACCAGCAGGGCTACGACCAGTACGCCCCCCAGGGCTACGAGCAGCAGTCCGGCTACGCCGACGACCAGTACGGCTACGCCCAGGACGGCTACCAGCAGGACGAGTACGGCCAGGACCAGTACGGCCAGTACCCGCAGCAGGGCTACGACCAGTCCGGCTACGCCGACGACCAGTACGGCCGCCAGGACTACCAGGGCGACGGCTACCAGGGCTACCAGGACGGCTACGCCGACCAGTACGGCCAGCAGGCCGAGGAGGCCCCGGCCGGCCACCCGTACGCCCCGGAGCCGCCCGCACTGCCCGCCGCCGAGCCCACCCCCACCCTGCCGTCCGGGCTGCCGCAGCGCCGCCCCGGCCAGCAGCTGGCGGGTGGCGGCTTCGGCGCCCCGACCGCTCCGGCGGGCGGCGGCTCCGGCGGCGAGACCCCGAACTGGTTCGCCGGCGCCAAGGACACCTCGGCGGTCGACGAGCCGCGCGGCCACGACGTGTCGGCGCTGGGCGGCTACGGCCCGACCGGCCCGACCAACTCGCCCTGGCAGTCGCCCAACGACGGCGCCTGGCAGCAGGCCGAGCAGACCCGCGAGCCCGCCTCCGGCGGCACCACCGGGGCAGGCCTGCCGCGGCGCGTGCCCAAGCAGAACCTGGTGGCCGGAAACGCCAAGCCCACTCCGCAGGAAGGGCCGCAGGTCTCCCGCAGCCCCGAGGAGGTCCGCGGTCGGCTCACCAACCTGCGCCGCGGCGTGGAGCAGGGCCGCAGTGCCGGTAACACCGGAAGCTTCCGGATCGACCCCGATCAGGTAGACCCGTCCGGCAACGGACAGAACCGAAGCACCGATCTCTTCGGCGGCTCGAACCACCAGGAGCGTTGAGTTGACTCAGATGAGCCAGGCCGCACAGAACCTGAACTGGCTGATCACCAATTTCGTGGACAACACCCCCGGGGTGTCCCACACCGTGGTGGTCTCCGCCGACGGCCTCCTGCTGTGCATGTCCGAGGGCTTCCCCCGCGACCGCGCCGACCAGCTCGCAGCCGTCGCCTCCGGCCTCACCTCCCTCACCTCCGGCGCCAGCCGGATCTTCGAAGGAGGCGAGGTCAACCAGACCGTCGTCGAGATGGAACGAGGCTTCCTCTTCCTCATGGCCGTCAGCGACGGCTCCGCCCTCGCCGTACTCGCCTCCCCCGACTCCGACATCGGCCTCGTCGGCTACGAGATGGCCCTCCTCGTCGACCGCGCCGGCGCCGTCCTCACCCCCGCACTCCGCGCGGAACTCCAGGGCAGTCTCCTGCACTGACGGTCCGTCGGATACCGTCCAGGTATTCGAAGTACCTCCGCGTCCTTCCCGGGCCCGCTTCGGCGGGCTCGGGTTCGGACGTTGTACGGCCTTCGCACCACCGGCTCCGGACCTGCGCCGAAGCTCGCACCGCACCGCCGCACCCTGTGAGGAGAGGAACCGTGACACCGCCCGACGACCGCAGCGGCCAGTACGGCGTTCCGTACCCTGGCACAGGCCATGACGCCTTCGGAGCACCCGGCGTCGGCCACGGTCAGCAGTACGGCCAGCCTCAGCACGGCCAGCAGCACGGACAGCAGTACGGCCAGCACCAGTACGGGCAGCCCCAGCACCCGTACGGGCAGCCGCAGCAGGAGCAGTACGACCGGCAGGGCCCGCCCGGCCAGTACCGACAGCCGCAGCCCGCCTTCGACACGCCGCCGCCCGGCTACCCGGCGCCCGCCCCCGACCACCGGCCGGCCCACGAGCCCGGGCACGTCGAGGAGTTCGAGGACGAGCCCGACTCCGGCCCGCTGATCCGGCCGTTCGCGATGACCGGTGGACGCACCCGGCCGCGCTACGAACTCGCGCTGGAGGCCCTCGTCTCCGCCGACGTCGACCCGCAGCGCCTGGCCACCCTGCTCCCCGAGCACCAGCGGATCTGCACCCTGTGCAGGGAGGTCAAATCCGTCGCGGAGGTGTCGGCGCTGCTCTCCCTTCCCCTGGGAGTGGCCCGCATCCTCGTGGCCGACCTGGCCGAGGCCGGCCTCGTCGCCATCCACCAGCCCGCTTCCGGCGGCGAATCCGGAAACCAGCCCGACGTCACGCTGCTCGAAAGGGTCCTCAGTGGACTTCGCAAGCTCTAACGCGGCCGCCCCCACCCGCGCCACCACCTCCGCGAAGATCGTCGTCGCGG
>NZ_JBHWIJ010000400.1:0-4673 GCF_042732255.1 Kitasatospora sp. NPDC059803
CGGGCCCGGGGGGCCTCGGCCCGGCGGGGGGGCGCCCCGCCGCCCCGCGGGGGGGCCGCCCGCGCGCTCCCGGGCCCGGGGGCCCGGGGGGCGTGCGCGGGGATCAGTGGTGGCCGTGGCCGCTGCTGATCTCCTGGTGCTCCTCGGCGGTGGGCTTGGCGATCTGACTGCCCTCGCCGTAGAAGCCGCGGGAAAGCTTGGCCCTCGCCCGGGCGAACAGCCCGGCCTTGCGGACCACCCCGTTCTCGTCCACCTCCGGCGGCAGGTCCTCCGGCTGCGGCTGCTCGTGCGCGGTGAGGGTGAACATCCGGCCCGGCGGGAGCGGGGCGTGCACCTCGACGAACTCGCCGTGCTGGAGCCGGTTGATGACGCCGGTCTCCCGGCCGTGCAGGACCTTCTCCTTGTCGCGCCGCTGCAGGCCCAGGCACCACCGCTTGGTGACCACGAAGACGACCACCGGCACGACGAAGAAGCCGGTGCGCACCGCGTAGGTGATCGCGTTGATCGACAGCTGGAAGTGGGTGGCGAGCAGGTCGTTGCCGCCGCCGGCCAGCAGGATCAGGTAGAGGCCGATCCAGGCCGCGCCGACGGCCGTGCGCACCGGTGCGTTGCGCGGCCGGTCGGCGATGTGGTGCTCGCCGCGGTCCCCGGTGACCCAGGCCTCCAGGAACGGGTAGCACCAGATGATCAGCAGCACGGTCGGGAAGACCATCAGCGGGACGAACACCCCGAGGTTCAGGGTGTGGCCGCCCCAGACGCTGATCTCCCAGCCGGGCATCACGCGCACCAGGCCCTCGGAGAAGCCCATGTACCAGTCCGGCTGGGCGTCGGTGGACACCTGGTCGGGCCGGTAGGGGCCGTAGGCCCAGATCGGGTTGACGGTGGCGATCGCCGACATGAACGCGACCACGCCGAAGACCAGGAAGAAGAAGCCGCCGGCCTTGGCCATGTAGACCGGCATCAGCGGCATGCCGACCACGTTGTCGTTGGTCCGGCCGGGCCCGGCGAACTGGGTGTGCTTGTGGTAGAAGACCAGGATCAGGTGCGCCGCGAGCAGGCCCACCATGACCCCCGGGATCAGCAGGACGTGCACGGTGAACAGCCGCGGCACGATGTCCTGGCCGGGGAACTCGCCGCCGAACATGAAGAACTGCAGGTACGAGCCGACGATCGGCACGGCCAGGACGGCGCCCTCCATGAACCGGATGCCGGTGCCCGAGAGCAGGTCGTCCGGCAGCGAGTAGCCCATGAAGCCGTCGAACATGCCGAGGAACAGCAGCAGCGCGCCGAAGACCCAGTTGATCTCGCGGGGCTTGCGGAACGCGCCGGTGAAGAAGACGCGCATCATGTGCGTCAGCATCGAGGCGACGAACACGATCGCCGCCCAGTGGTGGACCTGGCGCATCAGCAGGCCGCCGCGCACCTCGAAGCTGATGTCGATGGTCGAGGCGTAGGCCTCCGACATCTGGATGCCCTTGAGCGGGACGTACGAGCCGTCGTAGATGACCTCGCCCATGCTCGGCTTGAAGAAGAGGGTCAGCCAGACGCCGGTGATGATGATGATGACGAAGGTGTAGAGCGCGATCTCGCCCAGCATGAAGGACCAGTGGTCCGGGAAGATCTTGCGCAGATTGGCCTTGGCCAGGGAGTAGATGCCGACCCGGCCGTCGGTCCAGTCGGCCAGGGCCTCGGCCTTGTTCGCGGGGTTGGCGCGCGTGCTGGTCACCGGTCCCGGCTGCGACTGCTGGTCGGTTCTCACGACGGGCTCCCCGGCGTCCTCGGCGTGCCGGGCTGGAGGCCCGCCGGCAAAGACGCCGGCCGGCGAAGTGTTGTGATCATGGGACCTCTCGATACGGGCCCGCCGGCTGAACCGGCACGCGGAGCGGGTGACCCACTGGCCCGTTGCTCAGGGTGATGGAGCGCTTACTCTGTCATGCTGTCGGCAGGGGGCCGACTGTGCACGTCCATCGGTCCGTACGGCCGCTCGTGTCGGTCCGTACGGGGGGTCCTGGCGTCTGATCGGCCGCCGGACGGGTGGCGGTGCTGCGCCCGGGTGCCGCTGAACCGTTTCGGCGCGCGCCGCGTCCGGAGGTCGCGCGATCCCGGGCCTACGCTGCGCCAATGGTGGATCACCCTGAACTCTTCGAGGACGTCACCGCGGCCCTCGCCCGCGCCGGGATCGACGCCGGGTCGGGCCCGTCCCTGCTGCGGATCGGCCATCGGCCGCCGGGGGTGGCGGTCGGCTGGTCGCCGGGGGAGGGGCCGGACGGGCCGCCCTCCCGGGGAGCGCGCGAGGCGGTCAGCGGTGCGGCCGCCGTCGTGCTGCGCGAGTGCGGCTACCTGGTCGCCGAGACGGGCGGCGGCGAGCTGCTGGTGACGCCCGCCGCCGCGCCTGTGGCGGTGCCGGCGGAGCCGGAGGCGGTGCCGGAGCAGTGGTGGGGCTGAGCCGGGCCGGCCCGGCAGCCCTCATACCGAACCCTTACCTGAACGGGGGGTGCTGTTGACCACGGCGGCTCTAAGGTTTGCCTAAGCTAAGTCGAAGCGCCCCGGACCCTCGTGTCCGGGGCGTTCGGCTGTGCCGCGCCGCCGCCACCCGCGGCGGGCCGCCGAGTTCAGGTACGACCCGGGGTGACCGGGGGAGGAGCCCGCTGCATGTGGGATGAGGCGTTTCCCAGCTTTCTGATCGGGCTGCGCGAAGGTCTGGAAGCCGGACTGATCGTGTCGATCCTGGTCGCCACGCTCGTCCGGTTCGGGCACAAGGCCCGGTTGCCGCAGGTGTGGACCGGCGTCGCGGCGGCGATCGCGCTCAGCCTCAGCTTCGGCGCGGTGCTCACCTTCACCGCCGCCAACCTCTCCGGCCACGCCCAGGAGGCGTTCGGCGGGGTGCTGAGCCTGATCGCGGTCGGCTTCGTCACCGCGATGGTGTTCTGGATGCGCCGCTCGGCGCGCACCCTCTCCGCCGAGCTGAAGGAGAAGGTCCAGGCCTCGCTGGCGATGGGCGCCGGCGCGCTGGTGCTCACCAGCTTCCTGGCCGTCGGCCGCGAAGGCCTGGAGACCTCGCTCTTCCTGTGGACCAACGTGCGCACCGCCGGGGAGTCCACCGGGCCGCTGCTCGGCGCGGCCGTCGGCCTGGTGCTCTCGGCCGGCCTCTGCTGGGGCCTGTACCGGCGGGCGCTGAAGATGAACCTCACCCGGTTCTTCACCATCACCGGCGCCGGCCTGATCGTGGTCGCGGCGGGCGTGCTCGGCTACGGCCTGCGCGACCTGCAGGAGTCCGGGCTGGTCGGCGGCGGCAGCTCGTACGCGTTCGACCTGAGCGGCCACCTGGACGCCTCCTCCTGGTACGCCACGCTGGTGCAGGGCACCCTCAACCTGACCGTCACCATGACGGTCCTCCAGGTCGTCGGCTACCTCGCCTACCTGTGCATCGTGATGACGCTGTTCGTCGAGGGCGTCCGCGGCGGCAAGACCGCTCCGGCCCCCGGGAAGGCGGCGCAGGGCGAGGAGACGGCGCAGGACGAGAAGGTTGGGGCGGCCGCGCCCGAGGCCGCCGGGCCGGTGCGGTCCGGACGGCCGCGCTGGGCCGTGCCGACCGCGCTGGTCGCGGTGCCGGTGGTGATCGCCGGGGCCGTGATCGCGGTCAGCGACGGCAAGCAGGGCAGCTCCGCCACCGTGTCCGTCTCCGAGCAGGAGTGCGGCAAGGGCTTCAGCACCCCGCTGCCCGGCCAGCAGGTGTTCCAGATGCACAACACCGGCGACAAGGTCTCCGAGGTCTACCTGGTCAACCCGGCCAGCGGCGCCGTCTACGGCGAGATCGAGGGCCTGGCCCCCGGCACCACCCGCGCGCTGACCGCGACCATCGGCTCCGGCGACTACGCCTGGCGCTGCGTACCCACCGGCGGCACCTCCGTCACCTCGGCCGCCGTGCACGTCACCGGCGGCGGCCAGGTCAAGGCCGTCAAGCCGGTCGCCGAGGACGACCTCAAGGGCCCGCTCGACGCCTACAAGGACTACGTCAACAAGGGCCTCGCGACCCTGCTGACGCAGACCCAGAAGCTCCAGGCCGACGTCCACGGCGGCGACCTCGCCACCGCCAAGGCCGACTGGCTCACCGCCCACCTCCAGTACGCCTCGCTCGGCGCCGCCTACGGCACCTTCGCCGACCTCGACGGCAAGATCGACGGCCGGCCCGACGGGCTTGCCGACAAGGCCCAGGACAAGGACTTCACCGGCTTCCTGCGCCTGGAGTACGGCCTCTGGCACGGCCAGTCCGCCGCCGACCTGACGCCCGTCGCCGACCAGCTGGCCGCCGATGTCGCCAAGCTCGGGCAGGACTTCCCCGGCCAGGACTTCGACCCCGGAGACCTTCCGCTGCGCGCCCACGAGATCCTGGAGAACACCCTCCAGTTCGAGCTCACCGGCGACACCGACCAGGGCAGCGGCACCAACCTGGCCACCACCCAGGCCAACCTGGCCGGCACCCGGGAACTGCTGACCGTCCTGCAGCCGCTGCTCGACGAGCGCGACCCGCAGCTGCTCACCCGCGTCGACGCCGGGATGAAGCGGGTCGGGGCGCGGGTGGCCGGCGCCCCCCAACCCGCGGGCGGGAGCGCGCGGGCGCCGCGCCCCCCCCGCGCCCCCCCCCCGCGCCACCGGGGCCCGGGGCCGCGGGG
>NZ_JBHWIJ010000400.1:4683-6305 GCF_042732255.1 Kitasatospora sp. NPDC059803
CGCCCCGCGCGCGCGCCGGGGCCCCGAGCGCGCCCCGGGGGGCGGCCGCGCGCCCCCCGCCGCGCCCCCCCCGGGCCCCGGCGGGTCTCGCGCGGGGCCGCGACCTGGTCGCCGCCGCCCACAAGCCCGAGGGCTGGACCGCGCTGGAGCAGCTCCCCGCCGACGCCCGCCGCCAGCTCAACGGAGCCACTGGCCAGCTGCTCGAAGACCTCGCCCCCATCCCCGCCCTGCTCGAGATCCGGAAGGCCGCCTGATGACCGACCACACCGCTGCCACCGGAGGCTCCTGCCCGTTCCCGCACGCCGCCGCGCCCGCCCCGGCCGTCGCCGAGGGCGGCTGCCCGGCCGGCCCGGCCCGCCGCAGCTTCGTCCGGACCGCCCTCGGCGCCGGCGCCGGGGCGGCCGTCCTGGCGGGCGGGGCGTTCACCCTGGCCGCCGGCCCGGCCTCCGCCGGGGACAGCCGCCAGGCGAAGAGCGGGGCCGTCCCGTTCCACGGCGACCACCAGGCCGGCGTCACCACCCCGGCCCCCGGCTACGCGGCCTTCCTGTCCTGCCAGGTGATAGCCCAGGACCGCAAGGGCCTGGAGGACCTCCTCAAGACCCTGACCGAGCGGATCCGCTTCCTCACCGCCGGCGGCACCCCGCCCGACCTCGGCGTCGGCGCGCCGCCCGCCGACAGCGGCATCCTCGGCCCCACCGTGCCCACCGACAACCTGACCGTCACGGTTGGCGTCGGCGCCTCGCTGTTCGACGACCGGTACGGGCTGGCCAAGGCCAAGCCGACCAAGCTGGCCCCGATGAAGACCTTCCCCAACGACAATCTGCAGGCCGCCGAACTCCACGGCGACCTCTCGCTGCAGATCTGCGCCGACCGCCAGGACACCGTGCTGCACGCGCTGCGCGACATCACCCGGCACACCCGCGGCGCGATGCAGATCCTCTGGCGGATCGACGGCTTCCAGAACGAGTCCCGCCCGGACGGCGCCCAGCGCAACCTGCTCGGCTTCAAGGACGGCATAGTCAACCCCGACACCACCTCCGCCCGCGAGATGGACCGGCTGATCTGGGTCACCGACGGACTGGGCGAGCCCGCCTGGGCGACCGGCGGCAGCTACCAGGTGATCCGGATCATCCGGATGCTGATCGAGTTCTGGGACCGCGTCACCCTCGCCGAGCAGGAGAAGATGTTCGGCCGCCGCCGCGACACCGGCGCGCCGCTGGACGGCCGCCAGGAGACCGACGCGCCGGACTACGGCAAGGACCCGGAGGGCAAGGCGATCCCGCTCAAGGCGCACATCCGGCTCGCCAACCCGCGCACCGCCGACACCGACACCTCGCGCATCCTGCGCCGCGGCTTCAACTACGACCGGGGCGTCGACAAGGCCGGCAACCTGGACATGGGCCTGGTGTTCTGCTGCTACCAGCAGGACGTGGTGCGGCAGTTCGAGGCCACCCAGACCCGGCTCATCGACGAGCCGCTGGTCGACTACATCTCGCCGACCGGCGGCGGGTACTTCTTCGTCCTGCCGGGCGTGAAGGACAACGCCGACTGGCTCGGACGCGGGCTGCTCGCGGCGCTCTGACGACGGTTTGACGGCAGTATCACGGCGGCCGACGTGAGAC
>NZ_JBHWIJ010000401.1:0-6264 GCF_042732255.1 Kitasatospora sp. NPDC059803
CCGCGACACCCTCATAACGCGGGCCGGGCGGCTTTCCCGGCGGGGCCCGGGTGCGTAGCCGGGCCCCGGGCCGTCAGGCCCAGGCGAGGTGCTCGCGGTTGTGGGCGAGCAGCCGATCGGTGAGCTGGTCGGCGAGTTCGAGCTGGCCGACCAGCGGGTGGGCGAGCAGGGCGTCGAAGACCCGGTCGCGGCCGCCGTGCAGGGCGGCGTCGAGGGCGAGGTGCTCGTACGCGGTGACGGCGGCGATGAGGCCGGCGTACAGCGGCTCGACGGCCCGCTGGGGGAGCGGCCGGACACCGTTGGCGTCGACCTCGGCCGGGACCTCGATGACGGCGTCGTCGGGCAGGAACGGCAGCACGCCGTTGTTCGGCGCGTTGACGACCTGTACGGACGTCCCGCCGCCGGTGCCGAGCAGCGCGGCGATCAGCTGGACCGCCGCCTCGGAGTAGAACGCGCCGCCGCGCTGGCCGAGGAGTTCCGGCTTGGTGTCGAGGGCCGGGTCGGCGTACATCTCCAGCAGCTGCCGCTCGATCTCGGCGACCTGGGCGGCCCGCGAGCCCTGCACCTTGAGTTCCTCGACGACGGCGTCGTGCTGGTAGAAGTAGCGCAGGTAGTAGGACGGCACGACGCCGAGCCGCTCGATGACGGGCTGCGGCAGGTGCAGGTCCTCGGCGATGGCCTTGCCGTGCGCGGCGAGCAGCTCCGGCAGCACCTCCCGGCCCGTCGTCGAGCCCGGGGCGTCGAGCAGGGTGACGCCGCGCTCCCAGGTGAGGTGGTTGAGGCCGACGTGGTCGAGCCGGACCAGCTCCGGGTCGACGCCGAGGTGGGTCGCGAACTTGCGCTGGAAGCCGATGGCGACGTTGCACAGGCCGACGGCCTTGTGCCCGGCGTTGCGCAGCGCGCGGGTGACGATGCCGACGGGGTTGGTGAAGTCGACGATCCAGGCCTCCGGGTTGGCGCGCCGGACCTTCTCGGCGATGTCGAGGACGACCGGGACGGTGCGCAGCGCCTTGGCGAGGCCGCCGGCGCCGGTGGTCTCCTGGCCGACGCAGCCGCACTCCAGCGGCCAGGTCTCGTCCCGGTTGCGGGCGGCCTGCCCGCCGACGCGCAGTTGCAGCAGCACGGCGTCGGCGTCGGCGACACCGGCCTCGACGTCGACGGTGGTGGTGACGACGGCACCGTGCCCCTGCTTGGCGAAGATCCGCCGGGCGAGCCCGCCGATCAGCTCCAGCCGGTCGGCGGCCGGGTCGATGAGCACCAGCTCGCCGATCGGCAGGGTGTCGCGGAGCCGGGCGAAGCCGTCGATCAGCTCCGGGGTGTACGTCGAACCGCCGCCGACGATTGCCAACTTGAGTGCGGACATCAGCCCTTGACCCCTGTCAGTGTCACGCCTTCGATGAAGGCCTTCTGTGCGAAGAAGAAGAGGATGATCACCGGTGCCATCACGAGGAGGGTGGCGGCCATGGTGAGGTTCCAGTTGGTGTGGTGGGCGCCCTTGAACGACTCCAGGCCGTACGAGAGCGTCCAGGCCGCGTGGTTGTTGCTGGCGTAGATCTGCGGGCCGAAGTAGTCGTTCCAGCAGTAGAAGAACTGGAACAGGGCGACGGCGGCGATGGCCGGCTTGGCCATCGGCAGCACGACCTTCAGCAGGGTGCGCAGGTCGCCGCAGCCGTCGATCCGGGCGGCCTCGATGTACTCCTTGGGGATGGTCAGCAGGAACTGGCGCAGCAGGAAGATCGAGAACGCGTCGCCGAAGGCCATCGGGATGATGAGCGGCCAGAGCGAGCCGCCGAGGCCGAGCTGTTTGGCCCAGAACAGGTACATCGGGATGACGGTGACCTGCGGCGGGAGCATCATCATGGCGATGACGGCCATCAGCGCCAGGTTGCGGCCCCGGAAGCGGAACTTGGCGAGCGCGTAGGCGACCGGCAGGCTGGAGACGATGGTCAGGACGGTGCCGAGGCCCGCGTAGAGCAGGGTGTTGCGCCACCAGGTGAGGAAGCCGGGGGTGTCCCAGACCTTGCCGTAGTTGCCCCACTGCCAGGAGGTCGGCCAGTAGTCGGTGGTGAGCGCCTGCTGGTCGGTCATCACCGAGGTGAGGAAGGCGAAGACGAACGGCAGCAGGAAGAACAGCGCGGCGGCGATGGCCAGCGAGTGCACGGCCACCCAGTGGAGCATCGCGCGGCGGCGGGCCGCCCGGGCGGCCGGGCCGGAGGCGCGGGAGGGGCCGGCCGGGGCGGGCGCCTTGGTGAGTGTGGAGCTGAGAGTCATGATCGGGTCCTCATCGGTCCGCTGGGTCCGCAGCACACGGACTAGTCGTCACTCGCCATGAAGCCGGACTTGCGGCGGAGCAGGAGCGAGGTGACGGCCATCGAGATGGCGAACAGCACCAGGGCGACGACGCACGCCGCGCCGTAGTTGAAGCGCTGGAAGCCGAGGTTGTAGACCATCTGCGGCAGGGTCCAGGTGGAGCCCTGCGGGAAGCCGGGCTCGAACTGCTGGCCGGAGTTGCCCGCGATGCCGCCGGCGACCTTCCCGGCGACGATCGCCTGGGTGTAGTACTGCATGGTCTGGATGACGCCGGTGACCACGGCGAACATGATGATCGGCGAGATGTTCGGCAGCGTGACGTACCGGAACCGCTGGAAGGGTCCGGCGCCGTCCAGTTCGGCGGCCTCGTACTGCTCCTTGGGGACGTCGAGCAGCGAGGCCATGAAGATGACCATCAGGTCGCCGATGCCCCACATGGCGAGCATGGTGAGCGCGGGCTTGGACCAGTCGGCGCTGGCGAACCAGCCGGGCTGCGGGAGGCCGAGCTCGCCGAGGAAGTGGTTGACCGGGCCGGTGCCGGGGTTGAGCAGGAAGGCGAAGGCGACGGTGGCGGCCACCGGCGGTGCCAGGTACGGCAGGTAGAACGCGGTGCGGAAGAAGCCGGCGCCGGTCTTGACCTTGGTGATGAGCAGGCCGATGCCGAGGCCGAAGGCGACCCGCAGGCTCACCATGATGAAGACCAGCCACACGGTGTTGCGCAGGCCCTGCCAGAACGCCGGGAGGTCGTTGAAGACGTAGTCCCAGTTCTTCAGGCCGCTGAAGGTGGGGGCGCCGAAGCCGTTGTACTTGGTGAAGGAGAAGTAGGCGGTGGAGATCAGCGGGTACAGGAAGAAGACGCCGAAGCCGATCAGCCAGGGGGAGAGGAAGGCGAGGGTGCGGGCCGCCTCCCGGCGGCGCTTCCGGCGCAGCAGGTGCTGCGTGGAGGGCGCCGCCGGGTCGGTCGATCCGGTGCCCTTGCGGGTGCCGAACGCGAGTGACATGGGAGCTCCGTGGACCGTTTCCGCTACTTCGCCTGGGCGATGGCGGCGTCGATCTCCTTGGCGGTGGCCGCGAGGCCGGCCGCGAGATCGGGCTGCTTGCCGGACTCGTAGTCGTAGCCGAGGTTCTGCAGGGAGGCGATGTAGCCGCTGCCGTTGACGGCCGCCGGGGTGGTGCCCGAGTACTGGTTCTTGGCGACGTCGATGAAGGTCTTGAAGTTCGGGTCGTTCGTCAGCTTCGGCGAGTTGAGCGCGTCGAAGGTGCTGGGCACGTTGTGGATCGCGTTGGCGAAGCCGACCACCGCGTCGGTGTCGGTGGTCAGGTACTTGACCAGCTCCCAGGCCGCGGCCTGCTTCTTGCTGCTGCTGGCGATGCCGACGATGGTGCCGGTCTGGTAGCCGCGGCCGTAGGTGTCGGCCTGGTCGTCCGGGACGGGGAACGCGGCGGTGGCCCAGTCGAAGTCGGGCTTGTTGTCGGCGAGGGCGGCGGTGCGCCACTCGCCGTCGATGGCCATCGCGACCTTGCCGGTGAGGAAGGGGTTCTTGGCGCTGAACTCCTCGCCGAAGGTGGCGCGGTACTTCTCCAGCTTGGTGTAGCCGCCGAGCTGGTCGACCATGTCCTTCTGCCACTTGAGCATCGCGGCGACCTTCGGGTCGGCGGCGATGTTCGACTTGCCGTCGGCGCCGAAGTAGGTCGGGCCGTACTGGCCGAGGAAGTGCTCGGTGGTCGACTCGTAGCCGTGGTACAGCGGCATGAAGCCGAGCTGCTTGTAGCCGTCGCCGTCCGCGAGGGTCAGCTTCTTGGCGTCCTCGGCGAACTCGCTGAAGGTCTTCGGCGGGTTGGCGATGCCCGCGTCGGCGAAGGCCTTCTTGTTGTAGTAGAGGCCGTAGGCGTCGCCGAGCAGCGGCAGCGAGCACTGGTTGCCCTGGAACTGCGTGTAGTTGAGCATCGCGGCCGGGAAGGTCTTGACCGGGTCGATGCCGCTCTTCTGCAGCAGCGGCTTGAGGTCGGTGAACGCCTTGGTCGAACAGAACATGCCGACGTTGTTGGTGGTGAAGGAGGAGACCACGTCCGGCGCGTCGTCGCCGCCGGCCCGCAGGGCCTGGTTGACCTTGTCGTCCGCGATGTTGTCGACGGCCTTGACGTGGATGTTGGGGTGGGCCTTCTCGAAGGCGGCGATGTTGTCGTTGATCGCCTTCACCTCGTTGTCCTGGCTCCAGCCGTGCCAGAAGGTGATGGTGACGTCCTTGCCGCTGGCCGAGTCGTCGCTGCCGCTGCTCTCGCTGCTGCCGGTGCAGGCGGTGGCGAGCAGGGCCAGGACGGCGGTGCCGGTGACGGCGGCGATCGTGCGACGGCCTCTGCGGGAGGTGGTGGAGTGCACTTCGAGGTCCTCCTGGGGGTGCGCGGGCAGGCGTCATTGCCTCGGGGCCCGCGTTCGGGGGTGGGGAGAGGTGGGTGCAGGGTGCGTGCGGGGTGGCGGGCGACCGGGGAGCGTCGGCGGGTGGGCGTCGGTGAGCGTCGGTGAGCGGCTGTCGGTGGGTGGCTGTCAGTCGGGTGGCTGTCAGTGGGTGGAGAAGACCGCCTCGCGGGCGTCCGCCAGCGCGCGTTGCAGGGCGCCGAGCAGGACGGGCGAGCCGGGCAGGGCGCTGCTGCGGACCTCGGGCCGGGCGATGGAGAGCCTGGCCAGTTCGTCCTCGACGAGGGCGCGCAGGCGTTCGCCGCCCGCGGTGGGCACCGCGCCGGAGAGGACCACCAGCTGGGGGTCGACGACGGCGACGATCGCGGCCAGTCCGACGGCGAGCCGGCCGGCCAGTTCGACGAGGAAGGCGTCGCCGGCGCCCGGGGTCTCCAGGGCCTTGGCGATCGAGTCCTCGGCGGTGGGCGCGCCGAGCCCGTGTTCGCGGGCCAGGGTCCGGACGGCGGGTGTGCCGACCAGCTCCTGGAACCCGCCGAACTTGCGGCGGCGCACGTCCCGCGCGACCGGTGAGCCGGGCACCGGCATGTAGCCGACCTCCCCGGCTCCGCCGGTGAAGCCGCGGTGCAGCCGGCCGGCGATGACGATCGCGGCGCCGGTGCCCGCACCGGCCCAGAGCAGGACGAAGTCCTCGGAGCCCCGCGCCGCGCCGGAGGCCTGTTCGGCGACGGCGGCGAGGTTCACGTCGTTCTCGATCGACACGGGCGCGCCGATCGCCTCGGACAGCTCCTCGACCAGCCGCGGCGAGTGCCAGCCGGGCAGGTGGGAGGCGTAGCGCAGCTTGCCGGTGACCGGGTCGGGGGCGCCGCCGACGCCGATCGCGGCGGTGCGCAGGCTGCCCGCGGCCAGCCCGGCGGCGCGGACGGTCTCGGCGACGGCGGCGGCGACCTTGGCGACGGTCTCGGCGGCCGGCACGCCCTTGGTCGGCACGGCGTGCTCGGCCAGCGTGGAGCCGGTGATGTCGGCGACGGCGACTCTGATCTCGCTGTTGGTGACGTCCAGTCCGGCGACGTGGCCGGCGGCCGGATTCACCTCGTACAGCTGCGCGTTGGGGCCGGGGCCGCCGGCGGTGGTGCCGACCGGCAGGACCAGTCCGGCCGCCTCCAGGCGGGCCAGCAGCTGGGAGGCGGTGGGCTTGGAGAGGCCGGTCAGGGTGCCGATCTGGGTGCGGGAGAGCGGTCCGTTCTCCAGCAGCAGTTCGAGGGCGGCGCGGTCGTTGATGGCGCGCAGCAGGCTGGGGGTGCCGGCGAGGGGGGCCTTGGCGGTGGTCTTGGTCACGCGCGAAATCCTCCTCTTCCGGCTGGTGGGGGGAGCGACGAGGGTGAACCCTCGGGTTCGGGGAGCCGAACTGTTAGGAAAGTTTCCAGTCGCTTGGGAAGGACCGTACGGGCCCCGTCAGCGGGGTGTCAATGGTCCGCGGCCCGGAGGATGCCGAAGCGTTACCGGGCAGCACGAAGCCCCGTTTCCCAAGGGTCTTGGGA
>NZ_JBHWIJ010000402.1:0-6263 GCF_042732255.1 Kitasatospora sp. NPDC059803
CTGGTGTCTTCTGCGGCTTGACGCCCCGTCCGACGTTTCAAACTCTAGCCGATCCCCGCTCCGAAAAGCGAATCGGCCGCAATCCAATAAAACGAGCACACCGAATAAGAACCAAGCCGCGACAAGACGCGACCCAGCCCGAACCGGGAAGTGGTGTTTCGAAAGGATTGGCTACCGCGGGACCGTCCGCGCAAAATGCGTGTCCGGTGCTCCCTGCCAGGCAGCTCGAAGAACACTAGACCTCGGGGAAGGCCGAGTCAAGCTCCGGTTCCGCCCCGGCGACGCTCTCTTCCTCCGCCTTCTCCTCCGCCTCCTCCGCCGGCAGGTGGAAGGCCAGGACGGCGACGTCGTCGTCGTGCTCGGAGGTCACGCCCATCGCCCGCAGGAGGCGGGCGCAGATCACCTCGGGGGCCCCGACCGCGCCGGTGAGGGTGCGGGCGAGGAGGTCGAGGCCCTGGTCGATGTCCTCGTCGCGGCGTTCGACCAGGCCGTCCGTATAGAGGACGCCGGTGGTCCCGGGCAGCAGGCGCAGGGTGTGCGAGACGTGGAGGCCGTCGCCGGTGCCGAGCGGAGGGCCGTTCTGCTCCTCGCTGCGCAGGACCGTCCCGTCGGGGCAGCGCAGCAGCATGGGGAGGTGTCCGGCGGAGGCGTAGGAGAGGGTGCGGCGCTGCGGGTCCCAGACGGCGTACGTGCAGGTGGCGATCTGGTTGGCGTCGATCTCCATGGCGAGGCCGTCGAGCAGGCGCATCACCTCGTGCGGGGGCAGGTCGAGCCGGGCGTAGGCGCGGACGGCGGTGCGCAGCTGGCCCATGACGGCGGCGGCGCGCAGGCCGCGCCCCATCACGTCGCCGATGACCAGGGCGGTCCGGCCGCCGTCGATGGCGATGACGTCGTACCAGTCGCCGCCGACGGCGGCCTCGGCGCCGCCGGGCTGGTAGGTGGCGGCGACCCTCAGGTCGGCCGGCTGGTCGAGCTTCTGCGGGAGGAGGCTGCGCTGGAGGGTGACGGCGGCCTCGCGCTGGCGGCGTTCGGCTTCGCGGAGCCGGGCGGCGGCGAGGACCTGGTCGGTGACCTCGGCGGCGAAGATCAGGACGCCGGCGGGCGGTCCCTCGGCGAGGGTGTCCCCGGTGTCGCCGGGGCCGCCGGGGCCGCCGGGGCCGAGCGGGACGCAGGAGACGTTGTAGTAGCGGTTGCCGGTGAGGCCGAGGATGCAGCGGGCCTTGACGCTGCGCGGGCGGCCGCCGCGGATGACCTGGTCCATCAGGGCCAGGACACCCATGGTGCCGAGTTCGGGGAGGGCTTCTCCGGCGGGCAGGCCGGTGGTGCGGTCGCCGAAGAGTTCGCGGTAGGCGCGGTTGGCGTAGCCGAGCTGGTGGAGCGGGCCGTAGGTGACGGCCACCGGGGCGGGGATCCGGTTGAGGACCTCGCGCAGGTTCTGGGGTTTGTGCAGGTCGAGGAGTTCGGCGGCGGTGGCCAGGTTGGTGGGGTCGCGGGGGCCGGGGACGACGACGCCGTCGGCGGAGGGCGCGCCCTCGTCGGTGCCGGCCCCGGTTGGCGGGGCGGCACGCCAAGGGACTCCGGTGAGCCGGGCGCTCCAGCGCATGAGGTTCAAACGACGGCCGCTTCCTCGATTTCCAGGCATATCATCACTTTTTGTGTGCACATCAGCACACGGGGTAATGACTAGGTTGGGCTGATCCTGTCAGGCAAGGGCCCGATTCCGGAAGTCGCCCGCCCGGCGTGGCCGCCCGTTCCGCCCCGGCACGGGGCGCCGGGGCGCTCACCGCGGGGCGTCCGGACCGCCGTCGGGCCGCGGCCCGGACCCGGCCTCGAACTCCGGACGCGGATGCTCCGCCGCCCCCAGCGAGACCACCTCGCGGGAGAACAGCCCGCCCAGCACCCAGTCCATCAGCACCCGCACCCGGCGCTCCGCGCTCGGCAGGCGCCGCAGGTGCCGGGCGCGGTGCAGCCACCAGGCCCGCCGCCCGGTGATCCGGCGGCCGCGCCGGGTGTGGGCGACGGCCCGGCGCAGGCCCAGCGAGGTCGAGCAGGCGACGTGGCCCGGCCGGTACTCGGCGAGGCCGGGGGCGTGCGGTCCGGCGTCCAGGGCGACCGCGATGTTCCGGGCGAGCAGCTCGGCCTGGGCGAAGGCGTGCTGGGCGTTGGGCGCGCAGGGCGCCCCGTCCGCGTCGGGGTCCGGTACGGCGGCGCAGTCCCCGGCCGCCCAGACGCCGGGCAGCGCGCGCCCGTCCGGGCCGACGGCTTGCAGGGTGGCGAGGCAGCGGACCCGGCCGAGGGTGTCCAGCGGCAGGTCGGTGTCGCGCAGCAGCGGGGCTGGCCTCACCCCGGCCGTCCAGACCAGGGTGCGGGCACCGAAGCGGCTGCCGTCGGACAGGGCGACGACCCGGTCGGCGGCGGACGCCAGGGTGGTGCGCAACCGGATGTCGACGCCGCGTTCGCGGTGGGGGGGGCGGGGGTGGGGGGGGGCCCCCCGCCGCCCCCCGGGGGGGGGGGCCCGGGGGGGGGGGGGGGGGGGGGGGGGGGCCCCCCCCCCCCCCCCCGCGACTCCTCGGCGAGGATCCGGTCGGTGGCCTCGACCAGGACCCAGCGCAGGTCCTCGGGGCGGACGTTGTGGTAGCCGCGCACCGCGGTCCGGGCCATGTCCTCCAGTTCGGCGAGCGCGCCGACGCCCGCGTACCCGGCGCCGACGAAGACGAAGGTGAGCGCGGCCTGGCGCAGGGCCGGGTCGCGGGTGGCGGAGGCGAGGTCGAGCTGTTCCAGGACGTGGTTGCGCAGGCCCACGGCCTCGCCGACGGTGGAGAAGCCGCGGCCGTGTTCGGCCAGACCGGGCACCGGCGCCGTCCGGGAGACCGAGCCGGGCGCCACCACCAGGACGTCGTAGGGGAGTTCGATCGGTGCGGCGGCCTCTCCGGGGCCCGCGGCGTCGGCGAAGGCGCGGCGGGCGGCGTGTTCGATCCGGGTGATCCGGGCGGTCAGCACCCGGCAGTCCGGCAGGGCCCGGCGGAGCGGGACGACCACGTGCCGGGGGTCGATCGAGCCAGCCGCGACCTCGGCCAGCAGCGGGTGGTAGGTGAAGTAGGCCTGGGGCTCGACGACGGTGATCTCGACCTCGCCGCGTCGCAGGCGTTCCCGCAGGCCGCGCTGGAGGTGCAGCGCGGTGGCCATCCCGGCACAGCCTCCGCCGGCGATCAGGATTCTGATGGTGCACCTCCTGCCGATTGGCGCTTCCTCCCGGCCCCGCGGCCGGGGGTGTCCCCCCTCGCGCCCCCCTATGAAGGACCGGCAGGGGCGGTCTTGTCCACAGTCCGTACCGCGCCGGATGTGACGGGAGTCGACGGCTGGGGCCAGTTGTGCTGCCCGGGCGACTTTCTGACGGACTTTCGGCCGCGAACGGGCGTGAACTATGGTCGGATTGTGTGCCGGAGCGGTTACCGCCATGACAATCGGCGGCGACGCACCGTGGAGCGGCCACTACGGCCAGTTCCAGCGTTGGCTCGAGAACCCGACTGCGGGACAGTCATCCGGGGAAGGGTAGTTCCCGGACAAGGCCCCGGACGGTGCCGACGCGCCGAGCCGGACGCGAGCCGGCCCGGAGGCACGAACCGTGGTCACGAAACGGGACGGGCGGCAACGAGCGATGGGTCATCAGGTCATTTCTGACGGGCTGAGCTGCACCGGGGGGTGCAGGGGCGGGCGACGACAGGGTCCGGGTTCGGGCGCCTGCGGGGGAGAGTTGGGATGATGGAGCAGGAGCAGGTGTTGGGGCGAACGGGAGCACCGCACGCCGGCCAGGGCATGGTGCCGGAACAGCGCGGCCCGGTGGACCTGCCGCCGGAGGTCGGGGCCGCCTATCCGGGCGTCCCCTACCGGGTGGAGCCGCCACCGGTCGTCGTGCACGTCCCCGGGGCCCGACTACGGGTGGACGCCCGGCGGAATCTGGAGAGCGTGCTGCGGGCCGCCCGCGAGGTGTTCGGCGAGTTCGGCTACGGCGCGCCGATGGAGGAGGTCGCGCGCCGGGCCGGGGTCGGCGTCGGGACGGTCTACCGGCGCTTCCCGAGCAAGGAGGTGCTGGTCCAGCGGATCGCCGCCGAGGAGGTGGCCTGGCTGACCGCGCAGGCGCGGGAGTCGCTGTACGGCGGCGGCGGGGCCTGGGAGTCGCTGGCCGGCTACCTGGCGCGGGCGGTCGGCACCGGCGCCGGGCGGCTGCTGCCGCCGGAGGCGTTCCGGTACGCGGAGGAACTGGGCCGGGTGCCGGAGCAGCGGGTGCCCGAGCCGGCCGCCGTCCGGTTCGACCTGCGCGGCGACGACGCGCAGAACGGTGCGGCCGTCGAGCCGTCGGCGGCCGACGCCGATCCCCGGCTGCTGCTGCAGCTGCTGGCCGCCCTGGTCGCCAGGGCCGGCGCGGCCGGCGAACTGCGGCCGGGCGTCACGGTGTCGGACGTCGTGCTGGTGCTGACCGCCTCGGTGCCGGTGCACGCGGCCCGCACCACGCCGACCACGGCCGGTTTCTCGGCCGGGGTCCAGCAGGCGGAGGGGCAGCCGACGGCCGGCCCCTCGGAGCGGCTGCTGGAGATCCTGCTGGACGGCCTGCGGGCACGCTGACGCGCCACCGCGGGCGCGGCCGCCGCAGCTGGCGGGGACGGGAGTTGGACGGGAGACCGGCGCGCGGACCAGTCACGCGCGCCGGGTGCGGGCGGTGCACAACCACCCGCCCTGTGCTGGCCGAACACATCCGCGACGGCTCCTCGGAAGAGTGGGTCCCGGCCGGTCCGGCTACCGCCCATCTCTGCGCTATGCCATCCTTTGCCCGTGGTTGGAGCCAATGTCCCGATGCGCGCCCTTCGCGCGCCCTCGGCGCCGTACAGCGCGGAACCGTGCGCCCACGCGCTCCCGCGCGCCCTGCCACACTGCGGGGGCTGTCGTGGAATCTGGGGTCCGTTGTGAGCGCCGAGGAACAGAACGACTACGGGTACGGCCTCGACTTCGGCCCGTCCGGAGGCTTGACCGGGGGACTGGCCGACGGCTCGTCCGGCAGTACGTCCAGTACGCCCGAAGGCCCCGCCACGGCCTCCGGCGGCCCGGCCCAAGTACCCGGCGCCGCACCGGGTTCGGCCACCGGCCCGACCGCCGGACACGTGCCCGACCAGGCGGGCATGCCCAGCCGCGAGTCCCTCTCCGCCTCCGCCGCCGCGCTGCCCCCCGGGCGGGTGCCCGGCCAGGCCCCGGCCGGCCGCGGCGGCGTCGCCCCCGAGGCGTTCGTCGGCGCCGGCCGCCCCGCCCGCCCCACCGTGCCCGCCCCCGCCGACCCGGTCGACGGCGAGCGCCCGGCCTCCGACGCCGAGTTGACCGCCCGGGTCCGGGCCGGCGACGACACCGCGTACGAGGAGATCTACCGCCGGCACGCCGACTCGGTGCGCCGCTACGCCCGCACCTGCTGCCGGGACAGCTTCACCGCCGAGGACCTCGCCGGCGAGGTCTTCGCCCGCACCCTGCAAGCCCTGAGGGCGGGCAAGGGCCCGGAGTTCGCCGTCCGCGCCTACCTGCTGACCGCCGTCCGCAACGTCGCCGCCGCCTGGACCCGCAGCGAGCGGCGCGAGCAACTCGTCGACGACTTCAGCGTGTTCGCCCAGACCTCGGCCGCCGTCGTCGACCTCGACCTGGCCGACCCCGGCGCCGATGCCTGGGCAATGGCCATGGCCGACCAGCGCATGGTCATGCAGGCCTACGCCGAACTGCCCGAGGACGACCGGATGGTGCTCTGGCACACCGAGGTCGAACGGGAGTCCCCGAAGACCGTCGCCGTGATGCTCGGCAAGACCGCCAACGCCACCGCCGTCCAGGCCCACCGGGCCCGCGACCGGCTCGCCGCCGCCTTCCTCCAGGCGCACGTCTCCGGCAGCCAGGACCGCACCTGCGAGGCGTACGCCAACCGGCTCGGCGCGTACGCGCGCGGATCGCTGCGCAAGCGCGCCTCGGCTGAGGTCGGACGGCACCTCCAGGAGTGCAACCGCTGCACGGCCGCCTGCCTCGAACTCACCGAGATCAACACCGGCCTGCGCGCGCTGCTGCCCGGCGGCGTGCTCGTCTGGATCGGGGTCGGCGGGTTCAGCGCCGCCGCGGCGGCCGTCGGCGGGGTCGCCGCGGTCGGCGGTGCGGCTGCGGGCACCGCGGCGGCCACCTCCGGAACCGCGGGTGCGGGTGCAGCTGGCGGAGCGGGTGCGGGCGCCGGTGCGGCCTCCGGC
>NZ_JBHWIJ010000403.1:0-3370 GCF_042732255.1 Kitasatospora sp. NPDC059803
GGCCCGCGCCGCCGCTGCTTTATCCTGGCCCCACCGGCCCCCGCTCACACGGGCCTGGGCGCGGTGCGGGTCGCCCTGTGGTGGGGCCGCGGGGCCCTCGGCGGGGCCGTGGCGGCCGCCGCCGCGCACCCGGTCGAGCTCTACGCGGCCGACGTCGACCCGGTCGCCGTCCGCTGTGCCCGCCGCAACCTCACCGGGCCCGGGGCACCGGTCTTCGAGGGCGACCTGTTCGTCGCGCTGCCCGCCGCCCTGCGCGGCCGGATCGACGTCCTGCTCGCCAACGTCCCGTACGTCCCCAGCGCCGACATCGCGCTGCTGCCGCCGGAGGCCCGGCTGCACGAGGCCCGGCCGGCGCTGGACGGCGGCGCCGACGGTCTGGACGTGCTGCGCCGGGTGGCCGTCGAGGCGCCGCACTGGCTGGCCCCGGGCGGGTCGCTGCTGTTCGAGACCAGCGAACGGCAGACCCCGACGGCCCTGGCCGTCGCCCGCGCGGCCGGCCTCGACGCCGCCGACGCCTGGTGCGAGGACCTGGACGCGACGGTCGTCACCGCGACCCTGCGCTGACGGGGCCGCCGCCCGGACCCGCCTCGGGTCCCGCCTCCCGCCCCCGCCTGCCGGTGGCGGGAGCGGGCCCGGCGGTCGGCTGGGCGCTCACAGCTCGCGGATCTCACGCCTGGTCAGCGCGTACCCGAACGCGCCCGTCAGGCAGAGCCCGGTCGTCGCGAACACCCCTTGACTCCCGAACGCGTCCACCGCCGCGCCGGCCGCGATCACCGAGATCGGGAAGACTCCCAGCGCGCAGAAGGTGACGGCCGCCATGACCCGGGCCAGCAAGGCGGGCGGGGTGCTCTTCTGCACGCCGGTGACGACCAGGACGTTGGTCACCGTGCTGGCGCCGCCGGCCACGCAGAGCAGCAGCACGGCGCCGACGAGGCCGACGAACGGCACCAGGCCGATCGCCACACCCATCACCAGTCCGGAGAGCATCGCCGTGCGGCCCCGCGAGCGGACCTCGGTGAGGCCGGCCGCGAACAGGCCGCCGACCAGCGCACCGCCGGTGAACGCGGCCAGCAGCAGGCCCAGCCCGACGGCGCCGGCGTCGAAGCCGTGGGTGGCCAGGGTCGGCAGGGCGACGCGGGTGGCGCCGCCCACCGTCAGGTTCGCGATCACCGTCACCGTCAGCACCGCGCGCAGCAACGGCGATTCCCGCAGCAGGCGCCGGAAGTTCTTCGGCACGGAGGCGCGTTCGGAGATCGGGCTGGGTGCTGCGACGAGGCTGCCGCGACCGATCAGCAGCAGCGTCGCCGCCGACACGGCGAAGGTCGCCGCATCCAGGCCCAGGGCGGCGGCCGGGTTCAGCCAGGCGACCAGCGGGCCGGCCAGCGCCGGACCGAGCAGACCGGCGCCGAAGGTGACCGTACTGTTCAGTGCATTGCCTGCGTGCAGGTCCTCGGCGGGCAGCAGGGTCGGGGTGATCGCCCAGGCGGCCGGCAGGAACACCCCTGCTCCGACGCCGACCAGCAGCGCGAGCCCGCCGATCAGCCAGAAGTTCGCCGCCCCGCCGGCGGCGATCGCGCACAGCCCGGCGGTGGCGAGCAGCCGGCCGAGGTCGGCGGCCAGCATCACCCGCCGGGCGCCGAACCGGTCGGCGAGCATCCCGCCGAGCGGGGTGGCGGCCAGCCGTCCCGCGCCGTAGGCGGCGACCACCAGGCTCAGCTGGCGGGCGCCTCCGGCGAGGGAGTAGACCAGCAGCGGCAGGGCGACCACCTGGAACGCGTTGCCGAACTCCGAGGTGCCCTGCCCGATCACCAGCAGCCGGAAGCCCCGCGCGCGCAGGGGCGCGACGCTGATCCGGGGGCGGAACCGCAGCAGCCCCGCCGCGCTGCGCGCTCCTGCGCCGCCTGCTCCTGTGCTGCCCGTCCCTGCGTCGCCCGTCCCTGCGTCGCCCGTCCCCGCGCTGTCCGTCCCCGTGTCGCTTGCTCCCGCGCCGCTAGCCATCGAGCGAGACCGGCAGCGACTCCAGGCCGCGCAGCATGATCGTGTTGCGCCAGGGCAGGGTCTCCTCCGCGGCGGCCAGCTCGATCCGCCCGAAGCGCTCCAGCAGGCCGGTCAGCGCGACCTCGCTCTCCAGCTTGCCGAGGAAGGAGCCGAGGCACCGGTGCAGGCCCTGCCCGAAGGCCAGGTGGCCCGGATCGCCCCGGTCCAGGATCAGCCGGTCGGGATCGGTGAAGCGGGCCGGGTCCCGGTTGGCCGCGCCGAGCGAGAGCAGCACCAGTTCGTCCGCCGGGATCTCCACGTCGTCGACCATCACGTCGGCGTTCGTGAACCGCAGCGTGGCCATGCTCACCGGAGACTCGTAGCGCAGGAACTCGTCGATCGCGACCGGCATCGCCGCCGGGTTGGCGCGCAACCAGGCGAGCTGGTCGGGGTGGTGGAGCAGCGCCAGGGTGGCGGTGCCGAGCAGGTTGACGGTGGTCTCGTGGCCGCCGATCAGCAGCAGGAAGACCATCGAGAACACCTCCCGCTCGGTGAGTTCACCGGCGTCACAGGCCTGTACCAGGTCGGTCAGGATGTCCGTGCTCGGCGACGCCCGCCGGGCCGTCATCAACTCGCGCAGGTAGTCGTTCAGTTCGGCGGTGGCCTGGTCGAAGGTCATGTCGCCGCCCTGGGTGAGGATCGCCGTCGACCAGGTGCGGAAGGCCTGCATGTCCTCCGGGGGGAAGCCCAGCAGCTCACAGATGATCATGATCGGCAGCGGGAAGGCGAAGTCCGTCACCAGGTCGGCGGTCTCCCGCCCGCGCAGCCCGTCCAGCAGGCCGTCGGCGATGCGCTCGACCAGCGGCCGCATCAGGTCGACCCGCCGGCGGGTGAAGACGCCCTGGATCAGCCGTCGCAACCGGGTGTGGTCCGGCGGGTCGCTGTTGAGCATGTGGACCACCTCCGAACCGAGCGTCAGGCTGGAGCCCCGCCCGCTCGCGATGGCCTGGCTGCGGCGGACGTCCTGCCCGAAGCGCGGGTCCATCAGCGCGGCCCGGACGTCCTGGTAGCGCGTCACCAGGTAGACCGGCAGGCCCTCGCCGAACTCCACGACGGAGACCGCGCCGGCCTCGCGGATCCGGGCGAGCGTGGGGTAGGGGTCGCGGATGAAGGCGGACATCCGCGCGGCGGCGTCGTCGACCGCGGTGGTCATGGATCACTCCTCGGGCTCGAACTCCGGCAACTACACGGTCAGCGACGGGAAGGGCCAGCGGCGCACCCGCATGGGCAGGAACCAGGCGCGGGGGGCCCGGGTGGGGGTTAGGGCCGGCGCCGCGGAGTGCGGGGGGGGCGCGGGCCGCGCGCGGCCGCCCCCGACCCCCCCCGCCCCCGC
>NZ_JBHWIJ010000403.1:3380-6153 GCF_042732255.1 Kitasatospora sp. NPDC059803
CCGCGGCCACATACACGGACCGCGAGGGTATGGGCCCGCGCCCCACCCGCAGGGTCTGCACCCCGGCGCGGCGGGCATGTAGGGCGATCAGGCCGGCCGCGGCGAAGTCCTGGTGGACGGCGTCCGGCAGCCGGCCGACCTCGACGCCCTCGGCCAGCGCCTCGACCTGCGCCAGGTGGCCCGGCTCGTCGATGGTGAACAGCTCCAGCGTCCCGAACCGGCGGTCGCGCACCTCGACGAAGCCGGGGCCGCGCCGGAAGACGCACTTGCTCGGGTAGTACGTGGCGCGCCAGTCGGCGACGACGTCCTGGGGGCCGCCGGTCAACTGCTCGGGCGGGTACAGATGGTGGAACCGGCGCTGCGCCGCGCAGCCGTCCGTGCAGTCGGCCTGCCAGAGCACGGCCAGCCCCTGCCCGGTCGCCTCGCGCAGCAGCATCAGCGCCCGCGCGGAGGCCGCCGGCGCGTCCGCGCAGAGCCGCACCGGCTCGGTCAGCCGCAGGCAGCGGACCCCGGCGCGGTGCAGCTCGGTGACCTCTGCCTCCGCCGGGCCGGACAGGGTGCGGCGACCGAGTGCGAAGCCCGGCAACTCCCTGGCGGCGGGGTCGTAGTCGAGCCAGAGCTCGACCTCCGGGCCGGCCGCGCGCCAGGAGGCGGCATCGGCCCCTCCCGCAACGGCCCCTCCAGGATCGGCCCTTCCCGCCACGGTCCTTCCCGCAACGGCCTTTCCAGCATCGGCCGTTCCGGCATCGGTCCGTTCAGCCGATCGTGACGGCATCGAGCACCTCCTCGGCGCGAGGGCGGGCGGCGGCGGGGCCGTGCCGGTGCTGCATCCGCATCAGCACCTGGTTGTCGGACTCGACGGCGACCTGGAGGAAGCTGTCCCCGTCGTGGAACAGCAGGCCCAGCGCGGTGAAGCGCTCCAGCATCGGCCCGACCGCCGCCGCGCCGCCGGGGACCTTGGCGGCCAGCGCGGCGGTCGAGCGGGGCTGGTTCAGCAGCCGGAAGGCGGCGAGCTCCACCGGATCGGTCAGCTCGACCACCCGCCAGTCGTACTCGGGGCGGGTGTTGACGAGCGCGATCCGGCCGCCCGCGTCCCGGTAGCTGAGCCGGCTGTCGGGGAACCGTGCGATCCAGGTGTCCACCGCCGCGCTCAGCCGCTCCGCGAGGTCGCCGCCGATCCCGCGTGGTGGCGCGCTGAACACGTAGGCCAGTTCGGCCAGTTCGCTCTGCGGCAGGCGGTAGGTCGCGCCGTACTGGAAGGCCGGCCGGGTGATCGCGAAGCCCAGCTCGGGCCGGTCGAAGTACGGGCTGAACCGCTCGATCGCGATCCGTCCGGCTCCGGTCGGCGGGTCCAGGTGGTGCAGCAGGGGCAGTTGGCGGATCACCGACTCGTAGTCGGCCGGCTGCTCGCCCGGGAAGCCGTAGAGGTAGTTCCAGCTCACCGACACTCCGGCGCTCTGCGCGTCCCGCAGCGCGCGGACGTTCTGGCAGCCCGTCACCCCCTTGTCCATGATCCGCAGGACCCGGGTGCTCAGGCTCT
The DNA here is from genome assembly GCF_042732255.1 of Kitasatospora sp. NPDC059803. Lineage (NCBI taxonomy): Bacteria > Bacillati > Actinomycetota > Actinomycetes > Kitasatosporales > Streptomycetaceae > Kitasatospora > Kitasatospora sp. NPDC059803. Next base: position 4,921 of record NZ_JBHWIJ010000403.1, read on the forward strand.
CGATGCCGGGCTGCACCTGGGCCGCGCCCGAGTCGCCGAGGAGCTGGAACTGGTGGCGGCGCAGGTTGGCCTTGATCTCGAAGTGCAGCCGCAGGTCGACCGGGAGTTCGGCCAGCGACTTGAGGACGGTGTCGAAGTAGCCCATGTCCAGGATGTTGTCGACCACGTAGACGTCCAACAGCTGGTGGCGTTCGGCGAGCGTGAGCACCTCGGCGAGGAAGTCCGTCGGCGGTTTGGAGCGGAACTCCATCGAGGAGCCGTTGAGCCCGCAGAAGGTGCAGTGGTGCTTCTCGCCCCACCAGCAGCCCCGGGAGCCCTCGACGACCAGCTTGGGATCGACCCAGCCGGCCGCGACGGAGGCGTCGAGCCGCTCGTAGAAGCCGTCGTAGCGGGGCGCCAGGATCGCCGCGGGCGGCAGTGGACGCCTCGTCATCTCGTTGGCCGTCGACGTCCCGGAGTCGTCCCGCCAGCAGAGCCCGGGGACGGCGGAGAGGTCGCCGCCTTCAAGGAGCGCCGGGAAGGCGGCCTCGCCCTCGCCGCGCACCACGTAGTCCAGGAAGGGGAAGTTGCGGTGCAGCGCGGCGCCCTGCGGACCGTCGCAGTTCGCGCCGCCGAACACCGTGCGCACCTGCGGGCACCGCTGCTTGAGCAGCTTCGCGGCGGCGAGGCTCGCCGTGTTCTGCTGGAAGGTGGTGGTGAAGCCGACCAAGTCCGGTGGGTCGGCGGCGAGTTCGTCGACCAGTCGGGCGATGAACGCGGGGGCGATCGCGCGGGTGGCCCGGGTCAGTGCGATCTCCTGCTCGCTCGCACCGCTGGTGGCCAGGTACTCGAAGTAGGGCGCGAACTCGCCGTCGAGGTCATCGATGTCGCTGTCGTCGCCGTCGCCGTCGATGCCGGCCTCGATGCCGGGGGCCGGGCCGTCGTCACCGTACAGCGCGCCGGCGAACGCCCAGTCGCCCGCGCCCTGGAAGTAGGACTTCTCGGAGAAGTACTGGTAGTCGTCCACGCCGAAACCCGCGGTCTCGGCGGCCCAGTCCACGAAGTCCAGGTTGGCGTACCGCACTTCGACCTGGTGGCCGGCTCGTGCGGCAGCGGTGTGCATGATCCCGAGCGCCAGCGACGGCACGTCGATCGCGCCCCAGGGCATGTGCAGCAGGACGATACGCATGGTGGCCACTTCTGTTGTTCGCCGGCGGTCGGTGAGGTGTCGCTCCGGGGCACCGCAGGCGCCCC
>NZ_JBHWIJ010000404.1:0-366 GCF_042732255.1 Kitasatospora sp. NPDC059803
CTGCGCCCGCAGCAACATCGCGGCGACCACCGGCAACTACGCGCACTTCTACCTCCTGGTGCCGGCCGGCACCAAGCAGGTGAAGGTCACCACCAGCGGCGGCACCGGCAACGGCGACCTCTACTACAACCCGGCCTCCTGGGCGTACACCGACGCCAGCACGGCGCACTCGTCGGGTCCGGACAACTCCGAGACCCTGACGATCACCAACCCGCCGGCCGGCTACGTCTACTTCAGCCTCTACGCCCAGCAGGGCTTCAGCGGGGTGAGCGTCACGAGCGAACTCTGACCGGACGCTCGTCGAGCGACCGAAAACGGACAGGTGACCGCCCCCGCGGGGGGGGGAGGGGGCCCGCCGGGGGGTGG
>NZ_JBHWIJ010000404.1:376-6133 GCF_042732255.1 Kitasatospora sp. NPDC059803
CGCCACCCACAACTGGCGCGCGCACGCCCGGCGCGCTGTGCGCCGCCCCCCCCGCGCCCCCCGGGTCCGTGCCCGCTGGCGGCTACTCGCCGATCCGGACCAGCGCCAGGGTGATGTTGTCCGGCCCGCCGGCCGCGATCGCCGCCTTCCAGAGCTCGAACGCGGCCCTCCCGTCGGCGCGGTCGGAGCCGTCGTGCGGCCGGGCGAGCAATTCGGCCAGCTCCTCCTCCGGCACCGGGTCGGTCAGGCCGTCGCTGCACACCAGGTAGCGGTCGCCGGCGGCCAGCGGTGCGGCGCGCACGTGCGGCTCGACGAAGGTCAGCCCGAGCGAGCCGCCCAGGGTCTGGGTGACCACCGAGGTGGTGCGCCGGCCGGGCGGCAGCGGCGGGCTGTCGTCCACGCTCACCCGGTGCAGCCCGTCCGGGGCGACCTGGTAGACCCGGCTGTCGCCCACGTTGAAGGCCACCGCCCGGCCGGGCAGCAGCACCAGGCCGGCCACCGTGGTGCCCATCGCGGCGAGCTCGGGTTCGCCGGCGGCGGCCGCGTACACCGCCCGGTTGCAGTCCTGGAGTTCCTCCCGGACGGCCTCCTCGCTGTCCAGTCCGGCGCCGTCGGCGGCCAGTCGGCGGGCCACCAGGGCGCTGGCGACCTCGCCGCCGGGGTGGCCGCCCAGGCCGTCCGCCACGGCGACCACGCAGGGCGGGCCGAGCGGGAACAGCAGGGTCTGCGGGTTGCCGGTCACGGTGGCGCAGAGTGTCCACGGCCCGACCGTGAGGCTGTCCTCGTTGTGCTGGCGCACCAGGCCCTCGTGGCTCAGCGCGCTCACCGCGATGTACGTCGCCATCGGTTCGCCGCCCTTCCGGAGCTCCTCCCTCAAGTGTGGGCGGGAATAACGATCCGCACCCGGGTGCTAAGGTGGTTGAAAGTTTAACGATCCGCCCCGAGAACCCCGTGCGCCCCGAGCGCCCGGGCGAGGGGCCGACCTGGAGTGTGGTGAGCAGCATGCAGTTCGGAATCTTCACCGTCGGCGACGTCACCCCCGACCCGACCACCGGCCGCACCCCGAGCGAGCACGAGCGGATCAAGGCCATGGTGGCCATCGCGCGCAAGGCCGAGGAGGTCGGCCTCGACGTCTTCGCGACCGGCGAGCACCACAACCCGCCGTTCGTCCCGTCCTCGCCGACGACCATGCTCGGCTACATCGCCGCGCAGACCGACCGCATCATCCTCTCCACCTCGACCACGCTGATCACCACCAACGACCCGGTGAAGATCGCCGAGGACTTCGCGATGCTCCAGCACCTCGCCGACGGCCGGGTGGACCTCATGATGGGCCGCGGCAACACCGGCCCGGTCTACCCGTGGTTCGGCAAGGACATCCGCCAGGGCATCCCGCTCGCGATCGAGAACTACGCGCTGCTGCACCAGCTCTGGCGCGAGGAGGTGGTGGACTGGCAGGGCCGCTTCCGCACCCCGCTGCAGTCCTTCACCTCCACCCCGCGCCCGCTGGACGGCGTCGCGCCGTTCGTCTGGCACGGCTCGATCCGCAGCCCGGAGATCGCCGAGCAGGCCGCCTACTACGGGGACGGCTTCTTCGCGAACAACATCTTCTGGCCCAAGGAGCACTTCCAGAAGCTGATCGAGCTCTACCGCGAGCGCTACGCCCACTACGGCCACGGCACGCCCGAGCAGGCGTACGTCGGCCTCGGCGGGCAGGTGTTCATGCGGCGCAACTCGCAGGACGCGGTGCGGGAGTTCCGCCCGTACTTCGACAACGCGCCGGTGTACGGGCACGGGCCCTCGCTGGAGGAGTTCACCGAGCAGACCCCGCTGACCGTGGGCAGCCCGCAGGAGGTCATCGAGAAGACGCTGGCCTTCCGCGAGTCCTTCGGCGACTACCAGCGCCAGCTGTTCCTGATGGACCACGCCGGCCTGCCGCTGAAGACCGTGCTGGAGCAGCTGGACCTGCTTGGCGAGGAGGTCGTGCCGGTGCTGCGCGAGGAGTTCGCCAGGAACCGCCCGGCCGCGGTGCCGGACGGGCCGACGCACGCCGCGCGGGTCGCGGCCCGCAACGAGGAGTCCCTCAGTGGGAAGTCCGTCGGCGGGGAGACCATGGAGGTGGCCAAGTGACCGCGTACCGGCTGGTGGTGGTGAGCGCCGGGCTGAGCAAGCCGTCCTCGACCCGGCTGCTGGCCGACCGCCTCTTTGAGTCGACGGTCCGTCAACTGTCCGGTGGCGGGCGGCAGGTGGACGTCACGGTGGTCGAACTGCGCGACCTGGCCACGGAGATCGCCCACCACTTCGTCACCGGCTTCCCCGGCGCGGCGCTGCGCGGGGCGATCGAAGCGGTCACCGCGGCGGACGCGGTGATCGCGGTGACGCCGATCTTCACCGCCTCCTACAGCGGCCTGTTCAAGTCCTTCTTCGACCTGGTCGACCACGACGCGCTCACCGGCAAGCCGGTGCTGATCGCCGCCACCGGCGGCACGCCCCGGCACTCGCTCGCCCTGGAGCACGCCGTCCGGCCACTGTTCAGCTACCTGCGCGCGGTGGTGGTGCCGACCGCCGTCTACGCGGCCACCGACGACTGGGGCGCGGCGGGGGACGGGCTCACCGACGGCCTCCCGGGCCGGATCGACCGCGCGGCGGGCGAACTGGCGGCCCTGCTGGCCGGCCGCGGCCCGGCGGCGCCGGCGCTGCCCGAACAGGTGGTGCCGTTCGCCGAGCAGCTGGCGGCCCTGCGCGGCTGACAGCCGGGGTGGAAGGGGCGGGCGCGTGACGGCGCGTCCGCCCCTTCCGCGTGCCCACCGGCCGCGGGCGCCCCCGAACGGCCTCGACGGACGGCGCGTCCGGGAGGGCCGTTCGGGGGAGTGCCGCCCGCGCCGAATGGTCCGCTATGGGGTGTAATCGTACGCATGATCAGATGTCCGCTGGTCCGTCACGCCGCTGGTCCGTCACGCCGTCGGCCCGCCCGGTCGGCGGCAGCCGCGGCACGCTGACCACCGGCCATGAGCGGGACGCCGCCCGGCCTCCCGCGCCACCGTGGAGGAACCCTCGCCATGCAGGCCGAACCGCAAGCCGTGCTCTCCCCGCTGACCAGCGCGGCGGTCTTCCTGGTCCTCACCGTCGAGCCCGGCGGCGAGGACGCCGTCCGCGACCTGCTGCCCGACCTCGCCGGGCTGCGCCGCGCGGTCGGCTTCCGGGCCCCCGAGGGCGGCCTCACCTGCGTCACCGGCATCGGCTCGGACGCCTGGGACCGCCTCTTCGACGGCCCCAGGCCGGCCGGCCTGCACCCCTTCCGGGAGGTGGCCGGCACCCGCCACCGGGCCCCGGCCACCCCCGGCGACCTGCTGCTGCACCTGCGGGCCGCCCGGATGGACCTCTGCTTCGAGCTGGCCGGCCAGCTCACCGGCCGGCTGGCCGGGGCGGCCACCGTGGTGGACTCCGTCCAGGGCTTCAAGTACTTCGACGACCGGGACCTGCTCGGCTTCGTCGACGGCACCGAGAACCCCGAGGGCCGGGCCGCCGAGACCGCCGCCGTGGTCGGTGCCGAGGACCAGGCCTTCACCGGCGGCAGCTACGTCATCGTCCAGAAGTACCTGCACGACCTGGACGCGTGGAACGCGCTGAGCGTCGAGGACCAGGAACGGGCGGTCGGCCGCACCAAGCTCACCGACATCGAGTTCGACGACGACGCCAAACCGGCCGACTCGCACGTCGCGCTCAGCACCGTGACCGGGCCTGGCGGCGAGCAGCGGCAGATCGTCCGCTACAACATGGCCTTCGGCTCGTTCGACCGCGGCGGCGAGTTCGGCACCTACTTCATCGGCTACGCACGCGATCCGGAGGTGACCGAGGAGATGCTGCGCAACATGTTCGTGGGCCGCCCGCCCGGCACCACCGACCGGCTGCTCGACTTCTCCACGGCCGTCACCGGCTCGCTGTTCTTCGTCCCGACCGCCGACTTCCTCGACGCCCCGCCGCCCGCGCCGTCGGCGCCCCCGGTGCGGTCGGCGCCGCCCGCTCCGCCCGCGCCGAGTGCTCCCCCCGCGACCGGCTCGCTCGGCATCGGCAGCCTGCGCGGCACGCCCTGAACCGGACCTCCCGACAAGGACCCGCACCATGAACAACCTGCACCGCGACCTCGCCCCCGTCTCCGCCGCAGCCTGGGCGGAGATCGAGGAGGAGGCCCGCCAGACCTTCAAACTCCACATCGCCGGCCGCCGCGTGGTCGACCTGAACGGCCCCGACGGCTCCACCCTCGCCGCCGTCGGCACCGGCCACCTGACCGGCATCGAACCGCCCGCCGACGGCGTCCAGGCCCACGCCCGCGCCGCCCAGCCGGTGGTCGAGCTGCGCGTCCCCTTCACCGTCCGCCGCGAGGCCGTCGACGACGTCGAGCGCGGCTCCCGCGACTCCGACTGGCAGCCGGTGAAGGACGCCGCCCGCACCATCGCCCTCGCCGAGGACCGCGCCGTCTTCGAGGGCTACCGCGCCGCCGCCATCGAGGGCATCCGGGCCGGCTCCACCAACCCGCCGGTCCGGCTCCCCGAGGACGTCCGCGAGTACCCCGAGGCCGTCAGCCGCGCCCTCACCGCGCTGCGCCTGGCCGGCGTCGGCGGCCCCTACTCGCTCCTGCTCGGCGCGGACACCTTCACCGCCGTCAACGAGACCAGCGACCACGGCTACCCCGTCCACAACCACCTCGCCCGCCTCCTCGACGGGGACATCATCTGGGCCCCCGCCATCGAGGGCGCCCTCCTCCTCTCCACCCGGGGCGGCGACTTCGAACTCTTCCTCGGCCAGGACGTCTCCGTCGGCTACCTCTCCCACGACGCCGACACCGTGCGGCTCTACCTCCAGGAGTCCCTCACCTTCCGCGTCTACACGGGGGAGGCCGCCGTGGTGCTGGCCGCCTGAGGGCGCTGAGGGCGCCCTGAGGCCCAGCGCACACCGGGAAGGGTACTGAGTTCCTTTACCAGGGGTACTGAGTGCCGTATCCTCTTCGTGGAGCCTCCGACACCAGTCGAAGAGCGCCGACACGGTATGCCGGTCCAGGTGGCGCTCACGGCGCGCAGGGCGCGGCCGGGCCGGGATTGGCACTCAGTACCCTCGGCATGACGTGAGGCCATCGACCAGTGCGACCGTGACAGGAGAACCACTCATGAGCTTGAGGATCGTCGTCTGTGTGAAGTACGTGCCGGACGCGACGGGTGACCGTCGGTTCGCGGACGACCACACCACCGACCGGGAGGGTGTGGACGGCCTTCTGTCGGAGCTCGACGAGTACGGCGTGGAGCAGGCGCTGCGGATCGCGGCGGCGAACGAGGGTGCCGAGGTGACGGTGCTGACGGTCGGGCCGGACGATGCGAAGGACGCGCTGCGCAAGGCGCTGTCGATGGGTGCGGACAAGGCCGTGCACGTGAACGACGAGGACATCCACGGTTCGGATGTGATCGGGACGTCGGCGGTGCTGGCGAAGGCGCTGGAGAAGACCGGGTTCGACCTGGTGATCGGTGGGATGGCGTCGACGGACGGTTCGATGGGTGTGCTGCCGGCGCTGCTGGCGGAGCGGCTGGGCGTGGCGCAGGTGACGCTGCTGTCCGAGGTGTCGGTTGAGGGCGGTGTGGTGCGGGGCCGTCGTGACGGTGACGCGGCGACGGAGCTGGTGGAGGCGGCGCTGCCGGCGGTGGTGTCGGTGACGGACCAGTCGGGTGAGGCCCGGTACCCGTCGTTCAAGGGGATCATGGCGGCGAA
>NZ_JBHWIJ010000405.1:0-6112 GCF_042732255.1 Kitasatospora sp. NPDC059803
CGCCTGATTCCACCACCGAAGCCAGCCGCGGCGGAGCATTCACGCGGGGGCGCCGAACCACCTGGACAGGTGGCCGCGCAGGCCCTGCTGGTCCTCGCCGACCCAGGCCACGTGGCCGTCCGGGCGCAGCAGCACCGCGGGCACGTCCAACTCGTCGCTGACGTCGACGACATGGTCGACCCGGTCCGCCCAGCCCGCCACCGAGAGCCCGCCGGTCTGGTCGAGCAGCAGCCCGCGGCCGCCGTGCATCAGCCCGTACAGACGGCCGCGCTTCAGCTGCACGTCGCGCAGCCGGCGGCCGAGCAGTTCATGCCCTTCGCCGAGGTCGTAGCGGACCCCGATCGCGATGATCTTCTCGATCAGGTACCGGTTCACCTCCTCGAAGTCCATCAGCTCCGCCAGCAGGCGGCGCACCGCCTGGGCGCCGGGCTCCAGGGACATCAACTGGATCTGGGCGCGGGTGTTGTCCAGCACGTCGGCGGCCACCGGGTGCCGTTCGGCGTGGTAGCTGTCCAGCAGCCCCTCCGGCGCCCAGCCGTCGACCTCGGCGGCCAGCTTCCAGCCCAGGTTGAACGCGTCCTGGACGCCAAGGTTGAGCCCCTGCCCGCCGGTCGGCGGGTGGATGTGCGCCGCGTCGCCGGCCAGCAGCACCCGGCCGACCCGGTAGCGCTCGGCCAGTCGGGTGGCGTCGCCGAAGCGCGAGAGCCAGCGTGGTGAGTGCGCCCCGAAGTCCGTGCCCGCGACGGCCCGCAGCTGGCGCTTGAACTCCTCGAAGGTCGGAGCAGCCGTACGGTCCTCGGCCACACCCTCGGCGGGCACCACGACGCGGTACACCCCGTCCCCCTCGGGGATGGCGCCGAACCGCAGCTGGGTCTTGCGGACCTCCGCGATGACGGCGGCGATCGTCTCCGGCTCCTCGGCCAGCTCCATGTCGCCCAGCAGCGTCTCCACCCTGGAGGGCTCGCCGGGGAAGCCGACGCCGAGCAGCTTGCGCACCGCACTGCGGCCTCCGTCGCAGCCGACGAGGTAGCGCGAGCGCAGCCGCGTGCCGTCGGCCAGTTCGACACTCACCCCGTCCTCGTCCTGGCTCAGCCCCACCAGTTCGCAGCCGCGCCGGAGCTCGGCGCCGAGTTCGGTCGCGTGCTCGGTCAGCAGCCGCTCGGTGACCGCCTGCGGGATGGCCAGGACGTACGCCTGGGTGGTGTCCAGCCGCTCCGGCCACTCCTTGCCGATGCCGGCGAAGAAGCCGCCGACCTCGAACTTCCGGCCGAGCGGGAGGAACCGCTCCAGCAGCCCGCGCTGGTCCATCACCTCAAGACTGCGCGCGTGCAGACCGCGCGCCCGGGCCGGCAGGGGCCGCTCCGCCTCCTTCTCCAGCACGAGTACCTGCACGCCGTGCAACCGCAACTCGCCGGCCAGCATCAAACCGGTCGGTCCGGCACCGACCACGATCACGTCAATCATCACAAACCCCCAGGTATGCCCGCAGATCCCGGCTTCGGCCGGTCATTCTGCGGCACGACCGGGGCCTTGCCGCAAGCCCCCCAGTCCGCTATACCTTGAGAGTGGCAAGGAGAGTCGGTGACCTCCTTGCCTTCGTTGTTTCCGCTCGTTGTTTCCGCTCGCTGTTTCCGCTCGCGGTTTGCCGGCCGCTGTTTTCCGCCCGCTGCGCGCGCTCCGCTCAACGCCCCGACAGCAGCTCCGCCACCACCCGCTGCACCGGGTCGAGCGCCGACTCCCCGTCCTCCACCGCCCATACGGCGTTCTGCAGCACCCGGGCGAGCGTCCAGCCGACCGCCGCCTCGCGGTCCAGTTCCAGCGCCTCCACCAGGACGTCGAACCGCCACCGCAGCGCCCGGGCGACGTCGCCGGTGGCCAGTACGTCGGCCCAGCGGTTACGCAGCGCCGGGAGGAGTTCGAAGCCGGGGTGCCCGACGAGCGGTTTGGGGTCGATGGCGAGCCAGGGGGCGCGGCCGCCGCCCTCGGGCGGGGCGAGGACGTTGCCGTAGTGCAGGTCCCAGTGCAGCAGCCGGTCGCCGGGCTCGGTGCGGACCTCGCGCAGGGCCGCGGCGCAGTCGGTGAGCAAGCGCCGCTCGGCCGGGTCGGCGAGGGCTGCGGCGGCCGCCGGGGCCCGCGCGAGCAGACCGTCGGCGAGGTCCGCCAGCCGTCGCAGGTCCGGGACTTCGATCTGACGTCCGGTCAATTCCCTTAGCAGGCCTGCGAGGACGTGCAGCGCCTCCCGATCGTCCGCGACATCCAGCAGTGAACGCCCCGGGTCGAGGCGTTCCAGCAGCATCGAGCCCGAGGCCGGTTCGTGGCCGAGGAGTCGTACGGCCCCTCGCCCGTCCCAGGCTCGGAGGGCTGCCGGCTCGCCCTCCGTCTCCTCGCCCACCGGCTGGAGCTTGAGCGCCGCGGGCGTGCCGTCGGCGCGCCGCACCGGCAGCACCAGGGCGACGACGCCGTGCGCCGGCGGGCCGTCCGGGCGCAGATCCCAGCGGTCGACCAACTCGCCTGCCAGCGCGGGGAGTCGGGCCGCCCAGGCGCGACCATCCGGGCCGAGGGACTTCTCCAGGGACGCGGTCAGAGCGGGCGGGACGTCAACAGGCATCAGGTGGGCTCCTCTCCGACTTCCCAGCCTACGGTCGAGGTTCGAGGCCGGCCGCCGAGACGAAGCCGTCGAGGTTGTCGAGCATGATGTTGTGCCCGCAGTCCGGGACGGCCGCCAACCGTACGCCCGCCTCCCGGAGTTGGCCGGCGCCGCGCGGCTCGCCGTCCGCCTCCGGGTACAGGAAGGTGCGCGGGACGTCGAGGCCGAGCAGCAGTTCGCGCATCGTCGGCACCGTCGCCCGGGCCAGGTGGACGGCGCTGCGGTACAGCGCCTCGGGCCCGGCGAGGCGCATCGTGGACCACCAGGACGGGCCGACCCACGCGGCGACCTCGTCCCGGCCGCCGGCCAGGAACTCCTCCTCGGTGAAGCTCGCGATGCCGCTGCTGCCGGGCCGGCGGCCGGGGGTGACCGGGTCCAGGTTGGCGTCGACCAGGACGAGCCGGGAGACCGACTCCGGATGCCGGTGGGCGAGGACGACGGCGATCGCGCCTCCCATGCTGTGGCCGATCACCTCGACTCCGGCGAGCCCGGTCTCCGCCAGGGCCGCGGCGACGGCGTCGGCGTGCTCCTCCAGGGTGTATCCGAAGTCGGCGGGCCGGTCGCTGAGGCCGAAGCCGAGCAGGTCGAGCAGCAGCGAGCGGCGCCCGGTGAGCCCCGGGTGGGAGGCAGCGGCCGCGAAGTAGGCGGGCGAGCTGGCGCCGAGGCCGTGCAGGTAGAGCCGGGCGGGCTCGGCTCCGGGCAGCTCGACCCATCGGATCCGGTCGCCGTTCGGGGTGACGGGGGCGTGGCGCAGCACGGGGACTCCTCCTCCATCGGGGGCTGGGAACGCCCAGACCATACATCGCCATCGAGGTATAGCGGAACCGATATACCGAAGCTCCGAGGGACGAATCTGCGAGAGTGGCCCCATGCTGAAGCTCGCGATCCTCGGATTCCTCTACGACCGCCCGCTGCACGGCTACCAGCTGCGCCGCCACCTCGCCGCACTCACCGGGCACGTCCGCCCGATCAGCGACGGCACGCTCTACCCGGCGATCAAGCGCCTGGAGGCCGACGGCCTGCTGGTCCGCGAGACCGAGCCCGGCAGCGCCGCCGCACCCCGGCACACCCTCCACCTCACCGAGGCCGGCCGCACCGCACTGCTCGACCAGCTGCGCGAGCCCGAGCCGTTGGACATCAGCGACGAGAACCGCTGGTTCGCCCTGCTCGCCTTCCTGCGCCACCTCGACGACCCCGCCGCACAGGCCGCCGTGCTCCGCCGCCGCCTGGCCTTCCTCTCCGAGCCGGCGAGCTTCTTCTACGACGGCGACCGCCCGGTCGGCGCCGAGGAGTTCGCCGACCCGTTCCGCCGCGGCCTGCTGCTGATCGCCCGCGCCACCAGCGAGGCCGAACTCGCCTGGCTGCACGCCACCCTGGCCGAGCTGGAGGACGTACCGACAGGCTGACGGTGACGGGCCGACGGACTGACGGGCCGACCGACTGACGGACTGACGGACTGACCGAAAACCCGCTGCGGCGCCTTCCCTCCCCGCCCTGCCCGTGCTCCGATGACACCCATGGCCAACGACACGCACACCGGCAACGTACGACGCGAGGGGCACGACGGAACGGGCCCGGGCGCGATCACCCCGGACGGCTGCGCCGTCGAGCTCTGGGCCCGGCTCCCCGTCGGCGACGCCCCGGACGTGATCGAGGCCGCGGCGCCGGCCGGCGCCACCATCCTCGAACTGGGTTGCGGCGTCGGCCGGATGACGCACCCGCTGACCGATCGCGGCTTCACCGTGACGGCGGTGGACGAGTCTCCCGAGATGCTGGCCAGGGTGCGCGCGGGCATCCGCACCGTGCGCAGCCCGATCGAGCGACTGGACCTCGGCGAGCGCTTCGACGTCGTCCTGCTCGCCTCCTTCCTGATCCACGCGGGCGACGAGGCGGTCCGCCAGGGCCTGCTGGAGACCTGCCGCCGCCACGTCGCCGCGGACGGCTGCGTGCTGATGCAGCGGGAGGGCGAGGACTGGCACCTCAACGTGCCGCGCGAGGGCAGGCTCGGCACCGACGGCGTGTCGCGCATCGTCTCCTCGACGCCGGTCGGGGACGGCGTGAACTCCGTCCACGCCGAGTACGAGTTCCCGGACGGCCGTTGGACGCACACCTTCCGTTCCCGGCCGCTCACCACCGCCGCGTTCGACCGGGCGCTGGCGGACGCCGGTCTGACGGTCGAGAGCTACCTGACCAAGGACCGCACCTGGGTCCGCGTCCGGCCCGCCGGCTGAGCGGCGGAAGGCCAGGCGGAAGGCCAGGCAGAAGGGCAGACGGAAGGGTCGGCGGAGGAGTCAGCGGGTCACGGAAGGGCCGACGGGCAAAGCCGGGTCAAAGGGTGAACAAAGAATAGTCATCTTCACCCCGTACCATCGGCCGCGCGCCCGCCCGTGCGCGGCCCGATGGCCGTGCGGGTCGCGGCCTGCCCGCCTGCCCGCACGCCCGCTCCGACCTGCGAGGACCGCACATGTACGACGACTCACGGATACCCCTGGTGGGTGTCTGGTGATCGACTGGTTCCACGGGGCCGTTCTCGGTCTGATCCAGGGGCTCACCGAGTTCCTGCCCGTCTCCTCCAGTGCCCACCTGCGGGTCTTCTCCGCCCTGCTGGGCTGGGACGACCCGGGCGCGGCCTTCACCGCCGTGACCCAGCTCGGCACCGAGACCGCGGTGCTGATCTACTTCCGCCGGGACATCGTCTCGATCGTGCGGACCTGGACGCTGTCGCTGTTCCGCCCGGCGCTGCGCTCGGACCCGGACGCCCGGATGGGCTGGTTCGTGATCATCGGCACGCTGCCGATCGGCATCCTCGGCAAGCTGTTCCAGGACACCATCGAGACCCACCTGCGCGATCTGCGGATCATCGGCACCACGCTGATCGTCTTCGGCCTGCTGCTGGCCTTCGCCGACCGCACCCGCGCGGTCCGGCACGCCCGGCCGATCACCGACCTCACCCTGCCGCACGCGGGTGTCTACGGCCTCGCCCAGGCGCTCGCACTGATCCCGGGGGTGTCCCGCTCCGGCGGCACGATCAGCGCGGGCCTGCTGCTCGGCTACAGCCGGGAGGCGGCGGCCCGCTACTCCTTCCTGCTGGCGATCCCGGCGGTGCTCGCCTCGGGGGCGCTGGAGCTGTTCAAGATCGGCGAGGGCCCGGCACCGGCCTGGGGGCCGACCATCCTGGCCACCGCGATCGCCTTCGCGGTCGGCTACGCGGCGATCGCCTGGTTCCTCAAGTACATCTCGCACCACAGCTTCCTGCCGTTCGTGATCTACCGGGTGCTGCTCGGCGTCCTGATCATCGGACTGGTGGCCGGCGGTGTGCTGGCCCCGGACGCGGGCGTCGTGAAGTAGAACCGCGTTCCAGCAGGACCCCGGAACAGCAGTGGGGCGGGGGGCCCCCCGGGGGGGGGGGGCGCGGGGGGGGGGCGGGTGGGGGTGGGGGGCACCCCCCCGGCGGGGGCCGACCCC
>NZ_JBHWIJ010000406.1:0-6079 GCF_042732255.1 Kitasatospora sp. NPDC059803
TACACTGGCGCCCCCCCCACGCGCGCGCCGCCCCGCCACCCCCGGAGGCCGCCCGGAGGCCGTCCGGTGTCACGCCCGGCGGCCGCCCGGTTTCACGCCCGGCGGGCGGCGGTGATCTGGGCGGGGACGGCGCCGAGCCACCAGGTGGGGTTGGCGGTGCCGTCGGTGGTGCGGCCGTCGTGGTGCACGTAGTGCCGCACGTCGCGCCCGGCCTCGGCGAACTCGCCGTTCAGGGCGCGCTCGATCCACTCCGCGCCGAAGCGGAAGATCTCGGCGGCGACCCCGCCCAGCGGGTGGAACTCGTTCTCGTAGACGCGCAGTTCCTTGGGCGCGCGGATGCGCTCGTAGTTGGCCAGGGCCTGCTCCAGTCGGGTCAGTTCGTCGAACTCGCCGATGCCGTACAGGACCGGGCAGTCGATCTCCTGGACGAGGTCGCCGAGCGGCATCCGGGCGACCAGTTCGCGGTCGAAGGCCTCCTCGTCGGTGTAGCCGGCCATGTACATGTAGTTGTTCTTGAAGGTCGGCTGGGCCTGCTCGAAGATCGTCTGGAAGTCGCCGGTGACCGCCTCGAAGGCGGCCAGCGCGGCGAGCCGGCGGTCGGCGGCGGCGGCGCGCGAGCCCCAGTAGCCGCTCATCGAGATGCCGAACATGCCGATCCGCTGCGGGTCGACCTCCGGGAGCGAGGCCAGGTGGTCGAGGTAACGGCTGATCGCCCGCTCGTAGTTGGTGAGGTCGACGGTGAGCCCGCCCGCCCGGGTCTCGCCCTGGCCGGGGCCCTCGATGGACAGGGCGACGATGCCGCGGGAGGTGTAGTACCGCTCGGCGGCGTAGATGTAGTCCTCCTTGATCATGTCCATCCCCGGGCCGAGGATCACCGCGGGGGCGTTGCGCACCTCGCCGGCCGGCAGGTGCAGCAGGCCGTAGATCCGGCCGCCCTCGAAGTCCAGCTCCACCCGGCGGACCCGGTCGTCGCGCAGCGCGCCGAGGCGCTCCACGCAGTGGTTGGCGTGCTCGCGGAAGGCGAGCTTGCGCGGGTCGGTGGCGTCGAAGACGGAGTACTGGGCGCGGCCCCACATCACCGCGGCGCGCACGTACAGGTCGGCGGCGGTCTGGGCGAAGCCGCCCCGCTCGTGGTGGGCGGCGCGCTCCTCGGCCTGCCCGGCCACGGTGGCCCAGGCCTTGGGGAGCATCGCCCCGCTCTGCACCAGCGCGAAGACCTTGTCGAAGTCGGTGTGGTCGTGGCCGAGCTGCTCCAGGGTGCCCTTGGCCTGGGGGTGCAGGGCGTCGAAGCCGCCCTGGGCGAGGGCGATGTCCAGGGCCCAGCTCTGTCCGGTCGAACGAACGGTCATGACGGGTGTCCTCCGTGTCGATAGGGGGCTCGGTGGCGGTGCCGCCGAGTCGCTAAGTACTTATCTATTAAGTACTTAGGATATTCTGTTGTCAACCCGCCCATCGATCGAGCCACGGAGGCCGCCCCCATGTCGCAGCCCCAGCCCACCCCCGCCCGCGAGCAGGCCCTCGACCAGCTCGCCCGCGCCGCCTACAGCCTCAGCGCCGCCGACTCCCGCCTGCGCGGACGCGCCACCCGCACCCCCGGCGCGCTCTCCCTCACCCACGCCCGGGCCCTGCGCGTCCTGGCCGAGGCGGGCCCGCTGTCGATCGGCCAGCTCGCCGCCGCCACCGAGACCACCAGCGCCGCCACCACCCAGCTGGTCAACAACCTCGCCACCGCCGGCTACGTCACCCGGGAACGCCCCCCGGGCGACAAGCGGTCCGTCCTGGTCGCCCTCACCGACGCGGGCCGCCGCCGCCACGACGAACGCCAGACCACCCTGGCGCAGGCACTCGACACCGCCCTCGCCCACCACGACGCCCCCGCCCTGGACGCCGCGACCGACGTGCTCCGGCAGCTGGCCGCCATCTACGACCGCCTCTGACCGGGGCCGTCGCGGGGCCGCCGCGGGGCCGCCGCGGCGGCCGTTACGGGGCCAGGGCGGCGGTGATGGCGGCCTCGGCGTGCAGGCGGGTGGTGGGGAAGGTGGGGACGGGGCTGTCCTCGGGGCGGACGAGCAGTTCGATCTCGGTGCAGCCGAGGACGATCCCCTGGGCGCCGGCGGCCACCAGTTCGTCGATCACCCGGCGGTACGCCGCGCGGGACTCCTCGCGGACCAGGCCGAGGCACAGCTCCTGGTAGATCACCTGGTGGACCAGGGCGCGGCTGTCGGGGCCGGGGACGAGGACGTCGAGGCCGTGGGCGGCCAACCGGCCGCGGTAGAAGTCCTGTTCCATCGTGAAGGCCGTTCCGAGCAGCCCGATCCGGTGCAGTCCGGCGGCCCGGACGGCGTCCGCGGTGGCGTCGGCGAGGTGCAGCAGCGGGACGGGGGTCGCGGCCGTGACCTGGTCGGCGACCTTGTGCATGGTGTTGGTGCAGATCAGCAGCAGTTCGGCGCCGGCGGCCTCCAGGGACCGCGCCGCGCCGGCCAGGACCTCGCCGGCCTCGGTCCAGCGGCCGTCGGCCTGGAGGCGTTCGATGGCGGCGAAGTCGACCGAGTACAGCACGAGCGGGGCGGAGTGCAGGCCGCCAAGACGGTCGCGGGTGAGTTCGTTGAGGAGGCGGTAGTACTCGGCGGTGGATTCCCAGCTCATGCCGCCGATCAGGCCGAGGGTCTTCATGCCGCCATTTATAAAGCAATGCAGGAATTGAAAGCAAAGGTATAAGGATTACTTGGAATCGCCCTGCGGAATCCAGCGCGGCACGCGGTGCTGCCATTCCCGGGCGAACACCACCGAGCCGGCCTCCAGCGCGCGCAGCTGCACGATGCTGAGGAAGTGCCCGGCGTCGCAGCGCAGTTGGGTGCGGGTCTGGACGGTGACGTCCCAGCCGATGTCGGGGCGTTCGAGGCGCACGGTGTGGTCGGTGCGGGCCTGGGCGCTGAGCGGGGCGCCGGTGAGCACCCGGTAGGCGGTGACGGTGTGCTCGTCGCGGACCAGGCCGTCGGGGTGGGTGCGGCTGCCGTCGGTGGCGGGGGAGAGTTCGGCACGCCATTCCCGGCGGCCGATGTCGTGCACGGTGACGTGCTCGGGCCGGGCGGTCAGCGGCTCCGTGCGGTGGATGTCGAGCGGCTCGGGCAGGGCGGGGGCCTCGAAGGCGACGGGGGCGGCGCCCATGTCGGCGGCGAGGTGGCGGGTGGGCAGGGTGAGGGCGGAGCGGGACGGGTCGAGCGCGTAGCCGGCGTCGTCCGGGGTGGGCCACACCCACGGCCAGTAGACCGAGGAGAGGGCGAGCCGCAGCCGGTGCCCGGCCGGGACGGTGCCGGCGCAGGCGGCGAGCTCGACGTCCGCGTCGGGGCCGGCGGCGACCAGGACGCCCCGGGTGAGCAGCGTGGAGGTGCCGTCCGGGCCGACGGCGCAGAGCCGGGCGGTGATCTGGGCGGGCGGGCCGCCCTCGCGCAGGCGCAGCCGTACGGTCGGGGTGCCGAGCAGTTCGACCGGTTCGGGCAGCGGCTGGGAGTCGAAGCAGACCGAGCGGCCGTCCTCCTCGCGCTGGTCGGGCGGCTGGTCGGCGGGGCGGCCGAGCGGGACGTAGGCGCCGGCGTTGAGGCCGGTGTGCTGCGGGGAGCGGACGCGGACGTGGCGGTCGTCGGAGGCGGTGCCGGCGGTGCGCAGCGGGCCGTCGAGGCCGTAGTGGATCTCCCGGACGTCGGGGGAGGGCCAGGTCTCCTCGCCGGTCCAGCGGGTGCCGATCCAGCTGCGCAGGGCGGGCTCCGCGAGGGCGCCGGTGTCGAGGTCGCGCAGCCAGTGGTCCCACCAGCGCAGGGTCTCGGGGAGGGTGTCCTCGGGCAGGCCGTGCGGCCAGGGGCCGAGCAGGGCGCGGGCGGTGGGAGAGGTGGCGAGCAGCCGCAGCACGAAGGAGCAGGAGGGGTCGCCCCAGCCGGCGACGGCGAAGGTGGGGGCGGGGACGGGGACGGTGGTCTCGCCGGCGGCGAGCCAGGCGTCGACGGGCGGGTCCAGGGATTCGAGGCGGGCCAGCCAGTCGGTGCGCCAGGCGTCGCCGACGTGCCGGGGGTCGGGAGGGAGGGCGGCGTCGGAGACCAGGGTGGTGAGCCGGGTGTGCAGGTCGGCGGCGAGCAGGGCGCCGCCGAGGCGGTGGCCGCCTTCGGGGCAGACGGTGACCACGGCGCCGACGGTGTCGGGGGCGCGGGCCGCGAGCAGCAGGGCGGTGGTGCCGGCGGCGCCGACGCCGAGCAGGCCGACCCGGCCGCTGCACCAGGGGCGGCGGGCGAGCCAGTCGAGGACGGCGGCGCCGTCGTCGAGCTCCTGGTCGCCGCCGGGTTCGCCGGGCAGGCCGTCGGAGTTGCCGTGGCCGCGGGTGTCGACCCGGAGGGCGCCGTAGCCGTGGCCGGCGTACCAGGGGTGGCGGCGGGCGTCCTCGGCGGCGGTGCGGTCGGTGAGCCGGCCGGCGGAGTACTCCAGCAGGGCGGGGACGGGTTCGTCGCTGACCGGGCGCCACAGCCGGGCGGCCAGCCGGGTGCCGTCGGGCAGCGGGATGCGGACGTCCTCGCGGGTGGTGCGGAAGGGGTAGGACGGCATGGCCGCTCCCATCGGATCCCGGGCCGGTGAGCGCCGGAGGGCCCGCGGCGCGTACGGGGAGCGCGCTGCGGGCGTCGGCATCTCGACCCTAGGGGAGGAATCGTCCGATTTCCTGACGAAGGCTGCGCGGTGGTCGCGCCCCGCGGGTCGGGGCGCCGGGTGGGGCGGCGGGGTGGAGGCCGGCGCGAGCGGGCGTGTGCCCGCTGCCGCACGCCCCTCGTCCGCGCCCGTATGCCCCCGTTCGCCGTCGTCCGGCATTTGCACATGACTTGCAACTACTTCCCCGAGGGGGGAAAGATGGCCCAGCTTCGCCCGGACCACCCGAAAGGACCACAGGATGTCCAGCCCCGCCGCAGGTGCCTCGCCCGTCAGATGGCGTGACCGGCTCACCCGGGAGGAGTGGATGCGCCTGGCCGGGATGGGCGGTTTCATCCTCGTGCTGCACGTCGTCGGCTGGTTCACCCTGCTCGCGCTGGTCGCACCCGAGCACTACAACGTCGGCGGCCAGGTGTTCGGCGCGGGCATGGGCCTGACCGCCTACACCCTCGGGATGCGGCACGCCTTCGACGCGGACCACATCGCGGCGATCGACAACACCACCCGCAAGCTGATGGGCCAGGGCAAGCGGCCCCTGTCGGTCGGCTTCTGGTTCTCGCTCGGGCACTCCTCGATCGTCTTCGGCCTCTGCGCGCTGCTCGCCTTCGGCATCCGCTCGCTCGCCGACCAGGTGGAGGCTGACGACTCGACCCTGCACACGATGACCGGCCTGATCGGCACCACCGTCTCCGGGACGTTCCTGCTGCTCCTCGGCCTGATCAACCTGGGCGCCTTCAACGGCATCCTCAAGGTGTTCCGCCGGATGCGCGTGGGCGAGTACGACGAGGCCGAGCTGGAGCGCCAGTTGGAGCGGCGCGGGCTGATGAACCGCATCCTCGGCCGGGTGACCAGGGCCGTCACCAAGCCCTGGCACATGTACCCGGTGGGCCTGCTGTTCGGCCTCGGCTTCGACACCGCCACCGAGGTGTCGCTGCTGGTGCTGGCCGGCGGCGCGGCCGCGTTCTCGCTGCCCTGGTACGCGCTGCTCACGCTGCCGATCCTGTTCGCGGCCGGGATGAGCCTGCTGGACACCATCGACGGCTCGTTCATGAACTTCGCCTACGAGTGGGCCTTCTCCAAGCCGGTCCGCAAGATCTACTACAACCTGACCGTCACCGGCCTGTCGGTGCTGGTCGCGCTGGTGATCGGCCTGGTCGAGCTGATCGGCCTGCTCGGCGAGAAGCTGGACATCACCAGCGGCCCGATCGCCTGGATCGGCGGGCTGGACCTCAACTTCGTCGGCTACGCGATCGTCGGCCTGTTCGTGCTGACCTGGGTCGCGGCGATCGCCTACTGGAAGTTCGGCAAGGTCGAGGAGAAGTGGTCGGCCGGCCTGGCCGCCGCGGCCGCCAAGTCGGAGTAGCACAAACCCCGAGGGGGGCGGTGACCGGAC
>NZ_JBHWIJ010000407.1:0-6061 GCF_042732255.1 Kitasatospora sp. NPDC059803
TGGGGGTGTGTTTTTGTTTATATCCCTCCGGTCCGCGGGGGGGGGGGCCCCGCTACCCCCCCCCCCCCCCCCCTTCGCGTTGCCCGTACGGGCCTCAACCGTCCGTACCGGCATCGGCCACGGCTACGGGCCTCAGCAGCAGTCCTGGACCACCAGCCCGGCGGGCAGCTGCTCCCCGCCGAAGACCGCGACCGTCGCCGGGTCGCCGCCGAGCGCGGCGACCGCGAGCAGCAGTGCGCCGGCCGTCCAGGTGGTGCGCTCCTCCGGCCAGACGGCGTCGTCCTCGAAGACGTACCCGGTCCAGTAGGAGCCGTCCTCGTGCCGCAGGTGCTTCTGGATCCAGCGCAGGATCTCCACGGCGCGGTCGGAGCGGCCGATCGCCCAGAGCGCGAGGGCGAGTTCGGCGCTCTCGCCGCCGGTCACCCACGGGCGGTCGCTGACGCAGCGCACGCCGAGCCCGGGGACGACGAAGCGGTCCCAGTCCCGGTCGATCCGTTCCAGCGCCGCGTCGCCGCGCAGTCCGGTGCCGAGCACCGGGTAGTACCAGTCCATCGAGTAGCGGCCCTTGTCGAGGAACCGCTCGGGGTGGTGGGTGATGGCGTGCCCCAGCCGGCCGGCGGCGAGCTCCCAGTCGGGCTGCGGCTCCTCCAGGTACTCGGCGATGGCCAGCCCGCAGCGCAGCGCGTGCAGCATGCTGGACGAGCCGGTGAGCAGCGCCTCGTCGGTGGCGGTGCCGTCCTCGTCGAGGCGCCAGGCGATCGGGCCGCCGGGCAGCCGCTGGCCGACGATGAAGTCCAGGGCGCGCCGGACGACGGGCCAGATCCAGTCCAGGAAGGCGTCGTCGCCGGCGCTGAGGTGGTGGTGCCAGACGCCGACGGCCACGTAGGCGCAGAAGTTGGTCTCCTTGGCCCGGTCGGTGACGGCGCCGTCGGTGTAGGCGGCGTACCAGGAGCCGTCCGGGTTCTGGGTGGCGGCGAGCCAGCGGTAGGCGGCCTCGGCGGCGGCGTGCTCGCCGGCGGTGTCGAGGGCCATGGCGGCCTCGGTGTGGTCCCACGGGTCGAGGTGGTGGCCGGCGAACCAGGGTATGGCGCCGTCGGGGAGCTGTTCGGCCAGGATGCTGCGGACGGTGCCGGCGGCCTGCTCGGCGTCGAGCACCCCGTCGAGCAGCAGTGCCTCGGGGACGGCGGCGGTCATGCGTCCACGCGCCCGGACTCGGTCCGCCGCGGCTTGGACGCGTAGGCGACGAAGCTCTTGCCGATGACCGGGTTGAGCGCCCGTTCGGCGGCCTTGGTGAGGGTGCTGATCACCGGGGTGCCGACGATGTCCCAGACCAGCAGCTGGTGGTAGGCCTTGACCGGCAGTGCCTTGTCGTTGTTCACGCCGACCGCGCACTTGATCCACCAGTACGGCGAGTGCAGCGCGTGCGCGTGGTGGGTGCCGTAGGGCTCCAGGCCGGCGTCCTTGAGCTTGCCGAGCAGTTCGTCGCCCCGGTAGATCCGGATGTGGCCGCCCTCGACCTCGTGGTACTCGTCGGACAGCGTCCAGCAGATCTTCTCGGGCAGCCAGCGCGGCACGGTGACGGCGAGCAGCCCACCCGGCTTGAGCACCCGGAACATCTCGTTGAGCACGCCCTTGTCGTCCGGTATGTGCTCCATCACCTCGGAGATGATGATCTTGTCGAAGTAGTCGTCCTCGAACGGCAGCGCCAGCGCGTTGCCCTCCATCGCGACCGCCGACGCGCCCTCCGGGGCCTCACCGGCCTGCTCCATCGCGGCGAACCACTTCTGGACCTCGGCGATCTCCTCGGCGTTCTGGTCGAGGGCGATCACGTTGGCGCCGCGGCGGTAGCACTCGAACGCGTGCCGGCCCCCGCCGCAGCCCAGGTCGAGCACCCGGTCGCCGGGGGCGAGCGGGAAGCGCGAGAAATCGACGGTCAGCACTGCAGGGCTCCCATTCCTTTTGCTACCAAGCGGACTTGACGCCGCGTCAGTTCGATCCGCTACCGCTCCGCACCGGGCGGCCGGGGCCGCCGGGCGGGCGCCGCGCAGGGCGGCCGGAGCGACTCAGGGCACGTACCGCCAGCCCGGCCCGGAGCGGGCCCGGGCGCCGGCCCCGGTGGCGATCGCCGCCCGGGAGGCGTCGGCGGTCAGCTCGGCGGCCCGCGCCCAGGTGAACCGGGCCAGCACCCGCTCCCGGCCGGCCGCGCCGAGCCGGGCGCGCAGCCGCGGGTCGTCCAGCAGCCGGCCGAGCGCCGCCGCCAGCCGGTCCGGCTCCCCCGGCGGCACGGCCAGGCAGGTCTCCCCGTCCGGCCCGGCCACCTCGGGGATCGCGCCGCCGGTGGTGGCGACCAGCGGGGTGCCGGTGGCCATCGCCTCGGCGGCGGGCAGCGAGAAGCCCTCGTACAGCGACGGCACGCAGGCCACCTCGGCCGAGCGGTAGAGGTCGACCAGCTCCTGGTCGGTCAGGCCGCTGCGGAACTCGATGTGGTCCGCCAGCCCGAAGCGGCGCACCGCCTCCGCCACCGGGCCGTCCTCCTTCTGCGGCTTGCCGACCACCACCAGGTGCGCGGGGCGCTCGGTGCGCACCTTCGCCAGCGCCTCGACCAGGAACACCAGGCCCTTGAGCGGGACGTCCGCGCTGGAGGTGGTGACGATCCGTCCGGGGACGCGGGCGATCTCCTCGGAGGGCGACCAGAGCCGGGTGTCGGCGCCGATCGGCACCACCGAGATCGCGCCCGGCGCGGCGCCCAGGTGCTCGGCGATCTCGCGCTGCGAGGTGCCGGAGACGGTGATCACGTGGTCCAGCCGGGCGGCGACCCGGCGCTGCATCCGGGTGAAGGCGTACCAGCGGCGCAGCGACAGCCGCTTGACCCGGGTGGTGGCCGCGTCCAGCTCCAACTGCCGGTCCACGGTGATCGGGTGATGGATCGTGGTGACCAGCGGGAAGCCGTGCCGGGCCAGGCCGAGCAGGCCGTAGCCGAGCGTCTGGTTGTCGTGCACCACGTCGTAGCGGCCCTTGTGCCGGGCCAGGTACTGGCGGGCGCGCAGCGAGAAGGTCAGCGGCTCGGGGAAGCCGCCGGTGCGCATGGTGGCGAACTCCAGCACGTCCACCGGACTGCGGAACTCGCCGCGGGCGGGCGTGCGGAACGGGTCCTCGGCGCGGTAGAGGTCCAGGCTGGGCAGCTCGACCAGGCGCACCGAACCGGGGCCGTCGACCTCGTCCAGCACCGGGTACGGCTGGGCACCGATCACGTCCACGTGGTGGCCGAGCCTGGCCAGCTCACGGGAGAGGTGGCGCACGTACACGCCCTGACCGCCGCAGAAGGGGTCCCCGCGGTACGACAGCAGGGCAATCCGCAGCGGCTGCGCGGTCATCCTCGGGCCCTCATCTCTAGCTGCTATTCCTGTGCTGCTGCTGTCTCTGCGTTGGCGACGGCGCTGCCGCCGGTCGCTAAAGTAGATCAGGTTTCAGTGGCTGTGGAACTCGTCATCGACCATGTGAACAATGAGAGACCTCGAAGATACCGGCCCGTAGCTTTCCCTCAGGAGCCAGGGCTGGTGATTCCCGCCACGCCGACCCTGCCGACCTTGTGGAGCACGCCGCCACCCACGCGCCCCGGGAGCACTCCTTGCCGCCGCCGACCACCTCCACGAGCCCCACCACCCCGCCCCCCGCGCAGCCGGGCGAGCCGCCGCTGACCGCCCGCCAGGCCGAACGCCGGCGCCGGATCCTGCGGGCCGCCACCGCCCTGGCCGCCCGCGGCGGGTACGAGGCGGTGCAGATGCGGGAGGTCGCGGAGACCGCGCAGGTCGCCCTCGGCACGCTCTACCGGTA
This sequence comes from Kitasatospora sp. NPDC059803, assembly GCF_042732255.1. NCBI lineage: Bacteria > Bacillati > Actinomycetota > Actinomycetes > Kitasatosporales > Streptomycetaceae > Kitasatospora > Kitasatospora sp. NPDC059803. The sequence continues at coordinate 3,835 of NZ_JBHWIJ010000407.1, forward strand.
CTTCCCGTCCAAGGTGCACCTGCTGGTCGCGGTCATGCTGGAGCAGTTGCAGGGCCTCCAGGAGCACATCCGGCGCCACCCGCCGACCGACCCCGAACCGGCCCCGCGCGTCGCCGACACGCTCACCCGCGCCTTCCACGCACTCCAGCGCGAACCGCTGCTCGCCGAGGCGATGGTCCGGGCGCTGTCCTTCGCGGACCGCTCCGTCGGCGCCGAGGTGGACCAGGTCAGCACCGCCACCGGCCAGCTCATCCTGGACGCCATCGGCCAGTCCGGGCCACCCAGTGAGAGCCAGCGCGCGGCCGTCCGGGTGATCGAGCACACCTGGCACTCCGCCCTGGTCGCCTGGCTCTCCGGCCGCGCCTCGATCGCCGAGGTCCGGGCCGACCTGCACACCGCGGCCCGGCTGCTCACCCTGCCCTGACTGGAACCTGTTCCTGCCCGGGCAGGAGGGGCCGGCCGCCCCCGGCGGTTAAAGTCGACGGACAGCACAACTTCATCCCGTCCCTCCCCCGGGGGAAGCCGGTGCGAATCCGGCGCTGACCCCGCAACCGTGAGCCCGGCCCCCGCGACGGCCCGGGCGAGTCGGACCGCCCGTGGAGGGGCGAGCGGCCAGCCCGGGCCCGCCACGCGCACCGCCCGGCACCGTCGAGGACTACGGAACGGCCCCGCCGGGCCACCACCGCTCACCGAAAGGCACACCTCCACCATGCTCACCGCCGCCCGCCTGGGCGCCGCCGCCCTGTCCGCCGCACTCCTCGCCGGCGCCACCGCCGGACCGGCCCTCGCCGACAGCCCCGCGCCCACCCCCGCCGCCGTCCCCGACGGCCTCTACGGCAAGGGCGACCCGACGTACGACGGCGTCTGGCGGCAGTCCCTCGCGCTCACCGCGCTCGCGGCGGCCAAAACCACCCCGGCCGACTCCGCCGTCGGCTGGCTCACCGGACAGCAGTGCGAGGACGGCGGCTGGCCCTCCTTCCGGGCCGCCGGCGCCGCCTGCAACCCCAAGACCGAGGACAGCAACGCCACCGCCGTCGCCATCCAGGCCCTCGTCGCCCTCGGCGGGCACCAGGAAGCCGTCGACAAGGGCGTCCAGTGGCTCAAGGCCACCCAGAACGCCGACGGCAGCTGGCCCTACAACCCCGTCAGCCCCGGCGACGCCAACTCCACCGGCCTCGCCGTGAACGCCCTCTTCGCCGCCAAGACCGACCCGGCCGGCGTCGCCAAGGCGGGCAGGAACGCCTTCGACGGGCTCGCCCACTTCCAGCTCGGCTGCGCCGCCCCCGCCGACCAGCGCGGCGCCTTCGCCTACCAGCCCGACCCGTCCTCCGGCGCGCTCGCCCCCAACACCCTCGCCAGCGCCCAGGCCTCGCTCGCCGCCGCCGGCGGCCACCTCCCGGTCGCCACCACCGCCCGCACCGACGCCGCCCCCAAGGCCCTCGGCTGCGACTCCGCCGCCACCTCCGCCACGGCTGCTCCGGTCGCGCACCCCGACTCCGGCGAGGCCGCCGGGGCGTACCTCACCGCCCAGCTCGCCGCGGGCGGCAACCACCTCACCCTCACCACCCCCGGCGCCGCCCCCACCCCCGACTACAACGCCACCGCCTGGGCCGCCCTCGGCCTCATCCAGAGCGGCCACCCCCAGCAGGCCGCCGGCGCCGTCGACTGGCTCGCCAAGGAAGGCGCCGGCTGGACCAAGGGCGGCACCGACGCCTCCGCCACCGCCAGCCTCCTGCTCGTCACCCAGGCCGCCCAGCGCGACACCGCCCCGCTGACCGCCCAGCTCACCGCCCTCGGCCCGGCGCCCAAGGCCACCGCCAGCCCCGCGCCGACGACGGCGGCGTCCAAGAAGGACGACGGCATCGGCCAGTACTGGCCGATCATCGTCGGCCTCCTCATCGGCCTCGGCGGCGGCCTCCTCCTCAGCCTCCAGCGCAAGCGCGGCCAGAGGCTGTGACACCCCGCCCCGCGCGCCTGGGCCGCCGCTGTGGCCGCCGCGTCCTCGTCCCGCTGCTCGGTGCGGTGCTCCTGCTGGTCGCGGGGGCACCGGCGGAGGCGGCGACGGGGTACCGGTACTGGTCGTTCTGGCGTGGCACCGGCGACGGGTGGCTGTACCAGCAGCAGGGGCCGGGCCGCGCCCGGCCCCCCGGCCGGGCCCGCGGCGGGGGGCGGGTAGCGGTGTGGGCCGCCGGCGGGCCGCAGTCCGCGCCCCCCCCGGCGGCGGGCG
>NZ_JBHWIJ010000408.1:0-6011 GCF_042732255.1 Kitasatospora sp. NPDC059803
GGTCCTGTCCGGCCGGACAGGACCTGGGGCGGGTCTGCTTCGCCATCCACCAGAACACACCCAACCCGCCACGAACCACCCGCCTTGAGGCGGCCTCCAGTGGATCTCCAGCGCCCGCACACCGCCCCCACACCCCGGCCCGGGCCGCCGCAAACGGAAGGGCGCGTGTCGGGTGGGGCGGGAGACGGACCCGGAGTCCAGGCCGGACGCGCCACCCGGGTGGGCGGGGGTGGTCGGCACCGGGTGGGCCGGCGGCGGCTCAGGGCAGCAGCAGGCCCGGGATGAGGACCAGGCCGACCAGGCCCGCGACCAGGGTCGGCAGGCCGGTGACGCCCATCCACACCAGGTGGCCGGCGAGCCCGCCCGGCGTGTCCGCCGACAGGCGGCCGGGCACCACCAGGACCGTGCGGGGCCGCGTCACGTCCTGCACGTCTGCGGCGCTGCACTCGTGCCGCTGCGCCGTGCCGAGCTGGTCGGTCACCCGGTAGGTGTACCGGAGCGTGCGCCGGGTGCTGCGGGAGTGGCCACGGACGTCGTGCACCCGGTACTCCCCGAGGTAGGAGCCGGTGAACTCCGCCGGGCGGAGCTCGCCCAGTGCCTGCTGCTGGCGCCAGTAGCGGAGCTGCCAGGGCAGGTTCGCCGCCCAGGCGGCGCTCACCCACCAGGCGGTGAAGCCGGCCCAGACGAACCCGGCCCGCACGGGGTGGCCGAGCAGGGCCAGGGCGACGGACTCGGTGAGGCAGCCGGCGAACAGGGCGAGGAGGCCGAGCTGCCAGCCGGCGGGCCGCAGCGGCCGGGGCCGCCGGAACGGTTCGACGCGGATCCGCGTCGGGTCGGCCGAAGCCTCGGCGAGCCGTTTCAGCCGTTGCGCGTTGATGGCGTCGGCGAACGCCTGGGCCTTGGCGTCGGTCGTGCCCAGGCGGAACTCGGAGCGCTCGCCGCGCCCCGGCGGGTCGACCTCGACGCACAGGTCCCAGAGCACGCCCCGGCCGGGGACGGCGTGCACCCGGTGGATCCGGCCATAGGGGATGTGGAAGGCCTCCGGTTCCTCCTGCCACACCAGCGCGGATCCGGTCATCCGCACCGAGCGCCGGCCGAACCAGGTGCGGAGTTCCCTCGGCGGTGCGAGTACTGCCTGCCCGGCCATCGCTGTTCTCGTGCTCCCCCGTGACGTGATCTCGGCCGCGTGATCATATAGCCTCGACGCGGAGCGGTGCAGGTCAGCCGACCATCGCCGCCAGAACGGTGCGCCAGTCCTCGCCCGGCTCGGGGCTCAGCGGGGCGGCGAGGGTCTCCGCGCGGTAGTGCCAGGGGCGGCGGAGTTCGGGATCGGCGTCGGGGCGCAGGTCCAGCGGGCTGCCGGAGTCGAGCAGGCGCACGAGCTCACCGGTGAAGTCCGCCCAGGAGACGTGCCCGTTGACGGCGTTGACGATCCGGCCGGCCGCCGGGTTGCCGTCGGCGACGCAAGCGGCGAGCGCGCGGGCCAGGGCGGCGGAGTGCACCCAGGCGGCGCCGTACCAGGTGGAGCGGTCGCCGGGGGCGGGGGCGGGCAGGGCGATCGGGCGGCCGGCCAGGGCGGCCTGGTAGAGGTCGCCGGTGGAGCCCCAGCGGAGCTGGTCGCGCAGACGCTGGTGCGGGCCCCAGACGATCGGGGCGCGGACCACGGTGGCCGGGCCCCGGCCGGTGGCGGCCGCCTCGAACAGGATGCGCTCGCAGTCCAGCTTGGCCTGCCCGTAGGGGCTGACCGGTTCGCCGGTGGGGCCGCCTTCGGGGACGTCGGTGCCGGACGGGCGGCCGTAGGCGTCGATGCTGCTGACGAAGACGAACGGGCCGCCGCGCCAGCCCTCGACCAGGGCGCGCATCGCAGCGAGGTCGACGGCGTGCTCGGTGAAGGTGCAGGCGGCGTGGATGACGGCGTCGACGCCCTCGACCGCGCGGCGCAGGCTGTCGAGGTCGGCGAGGTCGCCCTCGGCCAGTTCGGCGCCGTGCAGGGCGGGCAGGTGGGCGGACTCGGGCCGGACCAGGGCCCGGACCGGGCGGCCCTGGGCCATCAGTTCCTGGAGGACGGCCGCGCCGACTCCGCCGGTGGCGCCGGTGAGCAGCACGGTGCCCGCGCGGGTGCGGGTGCCCGGGCGGGAGCCGGTGCGGGCGGGGGCGGCGCGGCGCTCGTCCTCGCGGGTGGCGAGCAGGGCGGCGAGGGCGCGCGGGGTGCGCTGTTCCAGCACGTCCAGGCCGGTGAGCGGCAGGCCGGTGCGGGTGCGCAGGCGTTCGGCGAGCTGGACGGCGACCAGGGAGTGGCCGCCGAGGGCGAAGAAGTCGCCGTCGGCGGGCGGGGTGGTGCCGAGCAGTTCGCCGAAGGCCGACCGCACCGTGTCGAGCGGGCCGGACCGCTCGGGGGCGGTCGGGGCCGCGCCGGGCAGCCGGCCGCGGTCCGGGGTCCCGTCGGCGTGCCGGGGCAGCCGGTCCAGCAGGGTGACGGCGGCCGGCAGGTGGGCGGGGTCGACGTGGCGGCGCAGGGCGGCGCGCAGTTCGACGCCGGTCGGGGCCACCGGGCCGCGCACCACGGCGTAGGCGAGCGGCGGGCCGTCGGCGGTCTCGACGACGGCCGCCTCGACCACCCGGGGGTCGGCCGACAGTGCGGCGAGGGCCGGGTGTTGGGCGGTGGCCAGGCGGGTGCCGGGGAGCGCGGAGAGGGGCTGGTCGGGGTCGGTGGCGACGGCGGCGAGCAGGTCCGCGAAGGCGGTGAGCAGGTGCTCGGCGGTGGTCTCGTCGAGGGCGTCCCGGTCGTGCTGGACCAGGCAGCGCGGCTGCGGGCCGTCCTCGACCAGCAGGGCGAGGCCGAACTTGGCCAGGCCCAGGTCGAGTTCGACGTCCTCGGCGGTGAGGCCGGGCAGTGTGAGCGGCTCGGCGGGGTGGACGAGGTCGCAGCTGACGGAGAGCAGCGGGGTGCCGTCGGCGCCGCGGGCCGCCGCGCCGAGCCGCTCGACGATCAGGTCGAACGGGATCTCGTGGTGCTGCTGCGCGTCGAGCAGCGCGGTCCGGGCCCGTCCGAGCACCTCGGTGAAGGTGGGATCGCCGGCCAGGTCGGCGCGCACCGCGAGGGTGTTGACGCCGAGGCCGACGGTGCGGCGCAGTTCGGGCCGCAGGCGCTGGCCGCTGGCACAGCCGAGGGTGAGGTCGGCCTGGTCGGCGGCGGTGCGCAGGGTGGCGAAGGCGGCGGCCAGGACGACGGCGAACAGGGTGGCGCCATGCCGGGCGCCGAGCCGGCGCAGGCCCTCGACGGTGGCGGGGGCGAGCGGGGCGGTGTGCAGCGTGGCCCGGCGCTCGCGCGCCCCGGGCGGGGTGGGCCGCAGCAGCGGCAGCGGGCGGGCGCCGGCCAGGTGTCGGGCGCGGGCGTCGGCGGCGCTGGTGAGTTCGGCGTCGCGGGTGCGCTCCTCACGGGCGTACTCGGCATACGACGGTCCGGGCGGCGGGAGTTGGGGCGCCACGCCGTCGCGGGCGGCGACGTAGAGGGCGGCCAGGTCGGCGGCGAGGACGGGCAGCGAGCCGCCGTCGACGGCGATGTGGTGGATGTTCAGGAGCAGGGTGTGGTCCTGCGGGTCGTGTCGCAGCAGCAGGGCGCGCAGGACCGGGCCGGTGGCGAGGTCGAAGGGGCGGGCGGCCTCGGCGGCGAGCAGGGCGGGGGCGTTGTTCCCGGCGCCGTTCTCCCAGGTGGCGTCCACCGTGCGCAGCGGCACCGGGGTGACCGGGTCGGTCTGCTGGTGCGGCTGGTCGCCCTGGCGGCCGTAGCGGGTGCGCAGGACGGCGTGGCGCTCGGTGAGGCCGGTGAGGGCGGTGGCGAGGGCGGCGGGGTCGAGCGGTCCGCGCAGGCGGGTGGCGAGCGGGACGTTGTAGAGGGCGCCGCCCTGGCCGAGGTGGTCCATCAGCCACATCCGCTGCTGGGCGTGCGAGAGCGGGGCGGGGCCGGCCGGGCCGTCGCCCTGGCCGGCCGGCACGCTCTGCGGGGCCGCCGGGCGCCCGCCCGCGGCGGGGCGGTTGCGGCGGGCGCGGCGCAGCAGGTCGGCCTGGTCGGCGGTCTGGTCGACGGCCGGGTGCTCGGCGGTCATCGGGTGGCTCCTTGCGGGGTGTCGTCGTGCGCGGCGCGCAGGGCTCGTTCGAGCAGGTCGGCCTGGCCGGCGACGGTGGGGTGGCCGAGGAAGTCGGCGAGCGAGAGCTCGACGCCGAGGTCCTCGCGGAGGTCGTCGACGACCCACATGGCGAGCAGCGAGTGGCCGCCCTCGGCGAGGAAGTCGGCGGCCGGGTCGGTGATCGGGCGTTCCAGGGCGCGGGTCCAGGCGGTGGCGACGGCCTGCTGGATCGGGGTGAGGGCGGCGGCGGTGCCGGGTCCGTCGGGGGCCGTCTCGTCGGTGGCGGCGAGGGCGCGGCGGTCGATCTTGCCGGTGCCGGTCAGCGGCAGGGCGGCGAGTACGGTCCAGGCGGTGGGCACCAGGTGGGCGGGCAGCCGGTCGGCGAGCCGGGCGCGGAGGGTTTCGACGGCCGGTCGGCTGCCGTCGGCGAGGACCAGGCAGGCGGTGAGCGCGGCGTCGGTGTGGCCGGGCCGGCGGACCACGACGGCCGCCTCGGCGACCTCGGGGAACTGCAGCAGCGCGTGCTCGACCTCGCCGGGTTCGATCCGGAAGCCGCGGACCTTCACCTGGTCGTCGGTGCGGCCGTGGAACTCCAGTGCGCCGTCGGGGCGTTGGCGGACGAGGTCGCCGCTGCGGTAGGCGCGGCCGGTGCCGGGCAGGTCGCGGAAGCGCTCGGCGGTCAGCTCCGGCCGGTCCAGGTAGCCCTGGGCGAGCCGGCCGCCGGCGATCCACAGTTCGCCGACGGTGCCGGGCGCCACCGGCGCGAGCTCCTGGTCGAGGACGAGGGCGCGGGCGCCGCCGAAGGGCCGGCCGATCGGGACCGGGCCGGTGGTGCAGTCGGCCGGGGTGATCCGGTGCAGGGTGGTGAAGGTGGTGGCCTCGGTCGGCCCGTAGACGTTGAAGAGTTCGAGCCAGGGGAAGGCGCGCAGCACCGCCCCGGCGTACTCGGGCGACAGGGCCTCGCCGCCGACGGCCAGGGTGCGCAGCACGCCGAAGATCCGGGACTGCCGGGCGGCCAGGTGGTGGAACAGGGCGGTGGTGATGAACACCGTGGTGACGCCGAACCGCTCGATGTCGCGGACGAGTTCCTCGGCGGTGGGCCGGTCGGACGGCGAGACGGCGACGGCGGCGCCGCGCGCCAGCGGGGCCCACAGCTCGAAGGTGGAGGCGTCGAAGCTGACCGTGGAGTGGAACAGGACCCGGTCGCGGGGGCCGAGCGTGAACGCGTCCTGGGCGGTGACCAGGTCTGCGACGGCGCTGTGCGGGACGATGACGCCCTTGGGCCGGCCGGTGGAGCCCGAGGTGTAGAAGAGCAGGGCGGGCGCGGCCGGCTCGGCGGCGTCGGGGGCGGCCGCACCGGCGGCGTCGGGGCCGTGCCCGGCCGGGACGGCGGGCTCGGCCAGGACGAGCGTCGAGGTCAGCGCGAGGGTCTGCTCCTCGGCGAGTCCGGCCTCGGCGAGCAGCGTCTTGTCACCGAGGACGAGCCGGACCCCGGCGTCCCCGGTCATCTCGGCGATGCGCTGGCGCGGGTAGGCCGGGTCGAGCGGGACGACGTGGGCGCCGGTCCGCCAGATCGCGAGCTGGGCGACGACCAGGCGGGTGGAACGGGCGCAGAGCAGGCCGACGGCACTGCCGGGGCCGATCCCCCGGGCGGCCAGGGTCGCGGCCAGCCGGGCGGAGGAGTCAAGGAGTTGACGGTACGTCAGAACGGTGGAGCCGTCGGTCACGGCGAGGGCGTCGGGGCGCTCCTGGGCGTGCCGGGCGATCAGGTCCGGGAGGGTCGCGGTGGGCATGATGGTTCCCTTCCGGGCGCCCCCGCCGCCCGACCGCGGGGGGCCCCACCCCCGGGGGTAGGGCGGGGGGGGGGGGCCCACCGGGCGGCCG
>NZ_JBHWIJ010000409.1:0-5936 GCF_042732255.1 Kitasatospora sp. NPDC059803
CTCCGGGACGCTTCCGGGATCGTCGTGGGCCCGGCCCGGGGAGCACTCCCCGGGCCGGGCCCGTTCACACGACGCAGCCGGACAGGTCCTAGTCGCCGATCCCGGCGAGGTCCCGCAGGCGGCGGGCCTGCGCCGCCCGTTCGGCCGAGCGCTGCTCGTCGAAGGAGCGGCCGGCGGCGCCCTGGAGCAGGGCCTTGGTCTCGATGACGGCGTTGCGCGGCGCGGCCAGCAGGGCGGCGGCGAGGTCGCGGGCGGCGGCGTCCAGTTCCGCACCGGGGACGGCCAGGTTGGCCAGCCCGATGGCGGCGGCCTCCTCGGCGCCGATCCAGCGGCCGGTGGCGCAGATCTCCAGCGCCCGGGCGTAGCCGACGAGTTCGGTGAGCGGCTTGGTGCCGGCCAGGTCGGGGACGAGGCCGAGCGAGGTCTCCTTCATGGCGAACTGGACGTCGTCGGCGACGACGCGCAGGTCGCAGCCGAGGGCGAGCTGGAAGCCGGCGCCGACGGCATGGCCCTGGACGGCGGCGATGGAGACCAGGTCGCGGCGGCGCCACCAGGTGAAGGCCTGCTGGTAGGAGGCGATGGTGTCGTCGAGCTCCTGGTCGGGGGCGCCGGCGAGCTGGAGGAAGGTGGGCTCGCCGGGGATGCCCTCGGGGGTGAACATGGCCCGGTCCAGGCCCGCCGAGAAGGAGACGCCCTCCGCGCGCAGCAGGACCACCCGGACGCCGCCGGGCAGGTCGCGGCCGGCGGCGGCGAGGGCGCGCCACAGGGCGGGCGACTGGGCGTTGCGCCGCTTGGGCTGACACAGGGTGACGACGGCGAGCTCACCGTCGATCTCCAGGCGGACGCCGTCCTGCTCCCAGCTCGGGGCCTGCGGGTCGGTGGCGGGGGCGGTCATGCGGGGACCTCCGATGGCGAGGGGCTTGGCTACCGGAGAGTAACAAACCTGGGCGCGCGGCGGCAGGGCACCGGCCCGGAAAGATCGACGAAAGGGGAGCACCCGGGGGCGGACGACACCCCGGACATGACGATCGGCGGCCGGTCCACTCGACCCGAGGGCGGACGATCGGTTCTCGTCTCCCCGGTCGGCGCCCTGCCGCCGCGCCATTCAGCCATAAGCTGACGGACCGTCAGGAACCGGCCCCGGCGGTCGCCTTGTTCTTGCCACGCGTGGCACCACCGCGGCCCCGGAGAATGACTCCGGACTCGCTCAGCATCCGGTGCACAAAGCCGTACGAACGACCGGTCTCCTCCGCGAGAGCGCGAATGCTCGCCCCGGAGTCGTACTTCTTCTTGAGATCGGCCGCGAGCTTCTCACGCGCGGCACCGGTTACCCGGCTGCCCTTTTTCAGAGTCTCGGCCACCCGTGCCTCCTCGTAGCGTTGCTCGGTCAGATTCCCATGATCACCCATCCACCGCGTCCTGGCCACCCATTCGGCAAGGTCGATGTCGGGAATGCGTGGTCCTGCGGTGGTGATCCGAGCGCATCAGGGCGCTCACGTAGAGTGCGCGCCCCCAGGCGGATTCCGCCGTCCGCCGAGAAAGGGCTGATCAGCAGTGTCGGCCCGACCACGATCGAGTGGCGGGCCGACAGGAAGTCCTTAAACGGAATCCAGGCTTTCTTCATTCCCGGACACGCCGTAAGTACTAGTTTTTCTGGTCCTAAAAGCGGAGATCGCGTCTACACCCGGTCAGGCCAGCGAGACCAGATCGGCGTACGCCGGGCTCCAGAGGTCCTCGACCCCGTCCGGCAGCAGGATGATCCGCTCCGGCTGGAGCGCCTCGACGGCGCCCTCGTCGTGGGTGACCAGCACGACCGCGCCGCTGAACTCGCGCAGCGCGCCGAGGATCTCCTCGCGGCTGGCCGGGTCGAGGTTGTTGGTGGGCTCGTCGAGCAGCAGCACGTTGGCGCTGGAGACCACCAGCGAGGCCAGCGCGAGCCGGGTCTTCTCACCGCCGGAGAGCACCCCGGCCGGCTTGTCGACGTCGTCGCCGGAGAACAGGAAGGAACCGAGGATCTTGCGGATCTGCACCAGGTCGGTGTCCGGCGCGGAGGAACGCATGTTCTCCAGCACCGTGCGGTCCGGGTCCAGGGTCTCGTGCTCCTGGGCGTAGTAGCCGATCTTCAGGCCGTGGCCCGGGATCACCTCGCCGGTGTCCGGCTGCTCCACCCCGGCGAGCATCCGCAGCAGGGTGGTCTTGCCCGCGCCGTTGAAGCCGAGGATGACGACCCGCGAACCGCGGTCGATGGCCAGGCCGACGTCGGTGAAGATCTCCAGCGAACCGTAGGACTTGGAGAGCCCGCTGGCCGTCAGCGGGGTCTTGCCGCAGGGCGCCGGGTCCGGGAAGCGCAGCTTGGCGACCTTGTCGTTCTGGCGCACCTGCTCCAGACCGGAGAGCAGCTTCTCGGCGCGGCGGGCCATGTTCTGCGCGGCGACCGTCTTGGTCGCCTTGGCCCGCATCTTGTCGGCCTGGGAGTTGAGGGTCGCGGCCTTCTTCTCGGCGTTGGCCCGCTCGCGCTTGCGGCGCTTCTCGTCGTCCTCGCGCTGCTGCTGGTACTGCTTCCAGCCCATGTTGTAGACGTCGATGGCGGAGCGGTTGGCGTCCAGGTAGAAGACCTTGTTGACGACCGTCTCGACCAGGTCGACGTCGTGCGAGATGACGATGAAGCCACCCTTGTAGGTCTTCAGGAAGTCCCGCAGCCAGACGATCGAGTCGGCGTCGAGGTGGTTGGTGGGCTCGTCGAGCAGCAGCACGTCGGAGTCCGAGAACAGGATCCGGGCCAGCTCGACGCGACGGCGCTGACCACCGGAGAGGGTGTGCAGCTCCTGGTTCAGGATGCGGTCCGGCAGGCCCAGGGCGGCCGCGATGGTGGCGGCCTCGGCCTCGGCGGCGTACCCGCCCTTGGTGAGGAACTCGGTCTCCAGGCGCGCGTACTTCTTCATCGCGTTGTCCCGGGTGGCGCCCTGGCCGTTGGCCATCCGGTCCTCGTTCTCGCGCATCTTCCTGAGCACGGTGTCGAGGCCGCGGGCGGAGAGGATGCGGTCCTTGGCGAGGACGTCCAGGTCGCCGGTGCGCGGGTCCTGCGGGAGGTAGCCGACCTCGCCGGAGCGGGTCACCGTGCCCGAGGCCGGCATGCCCTCGCCGGCCAGCACCTTGGTCAGTGTGGTCTTGCCGGCGCCGTTGCGCCCGACCAGACCGATCCGGTCGCCGGCGGCGACCTTGAAGTTTGCGGACTCGATCAGGATCCGGGCACCGGCGCGCAGCTCAAGGGCGTTGGCGGAAATCATGGCGGAAACTACTCCTGGGACGTGGGCGGGCGGCCGGACGGGGCCCGGGGCCGGGCATCGGGAAGGGGCGTCGTCGGTGGTCGGCACAGCGCACGGAGCGGTGCCGCGCGCCCGCTATTGCCCGGAGAAGTCAGCCATGACGGCAAGTCTACCGGGCCGCGCGAGAACCCCCGGGGCTACCGCCCGGGGGTACCGGCGGTCCGGCGTTACTGCTGGGACTGCTGGGACTGCTGAGGCTGCTGCGCCTCGGGCTGCGCGGGCGGCTGGTCGCCCGCCGGGGCGTCCTGACCCACCGGGGCGTCCTGGACCTGACTCGCCGCCGGGTCGGTGCAGCCGCCCTGCGGACGGACCGCCGCGAACGGCGCGGACGGGCTGCCGCAGGCCGCCTCGGGGGCGGCCGCCTTGGTGTCGAACACCCGGGCCGGAACGATCGGGCCGTCGGTGATCAGCACCCGGCTGCCGTCCAGCGCCTTGATCGAGGCGCTCGGGCCGGTGTTCAGCTGCCAGCCGGTACTGTCCAGCCGATACCCGTTGATGCCGCCGGAGACGGCCTGCCCGGCACTGTTGGTGCAGCTGCGCGGGACGAGCACGGCGTACTCGGTGCCGACCGTGCGCAGCGGGTCGTAGACGCAGCCGCCGGGCGGCTTGGAGTTGTAGCGCAGGTCGCCGTCGGCGTCGCGCAGGCCCATGGTCAGGTTCGGGGTCACCACGGCCACCCAGGCGGAGGCTCCCTGCGGGACGGTGTGCAGAGCCGCCGCGGCCCGCTCCTGGGCCAGCTCCTTGCGCTGCGCGTCGGTGCGCTTGTCGGCGCCGGGCTCGCCGTCGCCGCGCAGCCAGTCCGCCAGGCCGGGCACCGCCCGGTGCCAGCGCACCTCGTGGTCGCCCGGGCGCACCGAGGTGACCAGGCCGTCGTCCCAGACCACGATGGCGTTGTCCCCCGCCATCGACAGGTACAGCGCGGTGGCGCCCTCGCGACGGTAGGACCAGGCCTGCTCGCCGCTCTGCCGGTGGAAGGCCTCCAGTCCGGGGCCGACCTTCAGGTCCAGGTCGGCCGTGCTCAGCGACTGTGTGCTGACCGGCGTGGCCTCCGCCTCGCCCGGCCCCGCCACCCGGTCGCCGAACGGCACCGGCTTGTTGGCGTGCGCCGCCGCACCGGCCGCAAGGACCAGCATCACCGCCAGGGCAGGCAGGATCGAGCGGGGGGTCAGTACACGCAGCGGCTTCCAGGACACGGCCGGAGCGTACCTTTCACCGGGCACGCGAGTCAGCCTGGAATTGCCCCCGCCCCACCCCTCGGACCGCGCGTCCGGCCGCGCGCGCCCTCCCCGCGCACCCGCCCGCCCACCTGCACCGTCGGTGCCGAGGCCGGGCCGCCGCCCGCTCCGGGGCCGGGCGCCGGGGCCCGGCCGGACCGTTACAGAGCTGATACACGCGGCAAGACCCGGCCGGGCGTTGCGGCAGACGGCGTTCGAATACCGCCCACTTTAGGGTGACATTCGGCTTTTCCGACGCCCGCCGGGCCTACTGTCGGCGAGCGGAGCGCCACGGTCCGTCCAGCGCGCCCCCGCCCCTCGACGCCCGGAGGAGAGACCATGCGAATCGGCCGCCTGACGCTGGCCGCCGCCGCCCTGCTGCTGATGGCCACGGCCAGCGTCCCGGCCGGGTCGCCGCTCAGCCAGACCGAACGGCACTCCCTCTCCTCGGACGCCTTCGAGCCGCGCGGCGCCGCCCCCCGCCCGCCCGTCCAGCGGCCCAAGCACGAGCCGCCGTTCGGTGCCTTCGTCGGCTCCTGGGACGACTACATCCCGCAGATCGGCCGGTACGCGCGGTGGCTGGGCGACGCCAACCTGCAAGTCGGCCACACCTACCTGGCGGGCAACGGCTGGGCCGACGTCGAGGGCGAGCTGATGGTGCTCGGCATGTGGTCGCAGTGGCGGCTGGCCGACCCGTCCCGGACGCTCGTCCTCGGCGTGCCGATGCTGGTGCCCAACGAGGCGAACGTGCCGGACGGCGAGGTCGCCAAGCTGCTCGCCCAGGGCGCGCGCGGGGACTTCGACCGGCACTTCCTGCGGCTCGCCCACCGGCTGGTCGCCCTCGGCGGCGCGGACACCGTGCTCACCCTCGGCTGGGAGATGAACGGCGTCACCTACACGCACCGCTGCAAGCCCGACCCGTCCGCGTGGAAGGCCTACTGGCGACGGATCGTCGGTGTGATGCGCTCGGTGCCGGGGCAGCGGTTCCGCTTCGACTTCACCCCGAACCGGGGTCTGGACGCCATCCCGTGGACCAAGTGCTACCCCGGCGACGACGTGGTCGACATCATCGGCATGGACAACTACGACCAGCCCGCCGGGGGCACCTTCGACGACTACGTGCGCGAGCCGTACGGGCTGCAGGACCAGGTGGAGTTCGCCGCCAAGCGCGGCAAGCCGGTCTCCTACCCGGAGTGGGGGCTGTTCCGCAACGGCGACAACCCGGAGTTCGTGCAGCGGATGGTCGAGTGGATGCGCACCCACGACACCGCCTACCAGACCGTCACCGACTACTGCCCGCACGGCTTCTTCGAGTGCGACCGCAACCCGCGCTCCGCCGCCCGGTTCAAGCAGCTGATGTCCGGGTCGAAGGGGGCGCCGGGGGGGGTGGCGCGCG